>NZ_JAEQCE010000178.1:0-3811 GCF_020738665.1 Microcoleus sp. PH2017_08_TRC_O_A | reverse complement strand
CACAGCAGCATACAACAATGAACGGTATCGCTATATTCCGTTAGATAAAGTCGATGCAATTCAAGATGTCACTGTTTCTGAAAATAATCAAATAATTCCGAGTACCACTGGCAATGAAAACAATCAACTTTGGATTCGTTGGCAACATGAATTAAAACCGCCAGACACGCATACTTTTGTGATCAAATATCGAGTGGTAGGTGGATTACAGCTAGATGGTGGAAATACTCAAGTTTATTGGAAAGCCATTGCAGCGGGTCGGAAAGCGCCAGTTAATACTGGAAAAGTTACGGTGAAATTACCAGATGCTTTGTCAGGGAAAGTTGTATCGTTTATAAACTTTGGTGCAGCAGCAGTTCCT
Source organism: Microcoleus sp. PH2017_08_TRC_O_A (assembly GCF_020738665.1). Lineage (NCBI taxonomy): Bacteria > Bacillati > Cyanobacteriota > Cyanophyceae > Oscillatoriales > Microcoleaceae > Microcoleus > Microcoleus sp. PH2017_08_TRC_O_A. Next base: position 3,450 of record NZ_JAEQCE010000178.1, on the reverse strand, counting down.
CGTCAAGTAGATCCGAAAACTTTTGAATTTGTGGCAAGTCAGGCTATTCAGCCGGAACAAGAATTAGAAGTGCAGATTGCATTTCCCCAGGCGATTCTGAATGTACCTACACCTGGTTGGCAACAAAGTGGCAACCAGGGAGGAGAAGGCTCTTTCATAAATAACATAATGGGTGTAATCGGTTTTTTGCTAGTTGGTTTGGTATTGTTTATGTCCGTAGTGTTTTTTCCGTTGATGATTCTTCTCTTTGTGTTGACTTTCAGCGTCATTATTTACCAAGGAATCAAGAAATCAATCAATGATCGACAATGCCCTGAGTGCAAAACGTTCAATCTTAAACGGACTTATCAAGTTTTGATTCCTGCAACTACTAGCACTTCAGGAAACAGGTATGTTACCCATCACTGTGGAAACTGCTCTTACCATCAGGAGTACGAAGAAGTAATTCCAGTCATTATCATTAGTAGCGGTGGTGATGGCGGTGGTGGCGGCGGTGGCGGCGGTGGTGGCGGTGGTGGCGGTGGTGGCGGTGGTGGTGGTGGTGGTTGATATCAACAGGAGTTACGCATCACAACCAAAGAAACCGGGTTTTTAGCTAATCTATGGATTATAAACGAAGTCTTTCGGAAAAAACCCGGTTTCTGGCCACCCATATTCCAAATATGACTTTTATGAGCATAACTCATGACTTTAATGAATTGACTCCAACAGAAATCTATTGAATACTGATTGTAGTAAACAAATTTCCCGTACCTTTTCGCTTAAAGCAGGTTAAAAACTATGACTAAATCACGTTGGCTTCGCAAGCTTTTACCCTTAGCAGCATCTTTCGCAACCACGATCGCACTAGCAGGCACTTTTGCCCCACCAACTCCCGCACAAACCAATCCGCCACCTCCCCAACCCCAACCAGTCCAACCAGCGACAGAAGAAGGTTTTACCATCCCGATTTGGATCTTTCCCGTAGGCGCAATGTTCCTTGTGTTCATGTTTATCCCCAAAATTGGTTGGACTTTGGGCTTAATTGCGATCGGCGAACGAGAAGTAGGCATTGTTACCAAGAAATTCTCCAGCAAAAACTTGCCATCCAGTAGATTGATTGCCCTTGATGGTGAAGGAGGTTTGCAAGCAGATACCCTGCCTCCCGGCTGGCATTTTGGTTATTTTCCCTGGCAATATAGCGTTCGCAAAGAACCTGTTGTTGTGGTTCCTCAAGATGAAATTGGGTTAATTATTGCTAATGACGGAGCCACCATTCCTTCCGATCGCATTTTAGGCAAAGTCGTTGATTGCGACAACTACCAAAATGCCCGCAAATTCCTCACCGACGGTGGCGAAAAAGGACGGCAACTAGCAATTCTCACCACTGGCACTTATCGAATCAATACGGCTGTATTTGAGGTGATTACTTCAGCTAATGCCGCTGCAAAAGGTATGCAGCCATCGGAACTTCATCTATACAAACTTGCTCCCGATCTCGTGGGAATTGCCAACGTGCTCGACGGAGTTCCGATTGATGAAGGTGAAATCGCTGGGCCGATAATTCCCGGTCACGACAACTTCCAAAAAGCGCAATCCTTCATCAAAGGTGGCGGGCGCAGGGGCTTGCAAGAACAGGTAATTTTATCCGGTTCTTGGAACCTGAACCCTTGGTTTGTGAAAGTTGAAGAAGTGAAAATGACCGAAGTGCCGATCGGCTATGTTGGCGTAGTCATTTCCTATGTAGGGGAATCGCACAAAGATGTCAGCGGTGTGGCTTTTACCCACGGAAATCTCGTCAACAAAGGTGATAAAGGCGTGTGGGTAGAACCGCTTTACCCAGGCAAACATCCGATCAATACAAAGGTGATGAAAGTCGAACTTGTTCCCACTACCGATGTAGTTTTAAACTTCACAACACGGTTCAGCGGAGAACACGGCTACGACTCGAAATTAAGCGCTTTGAAATTGCTTTCTTTTGACGGATTTACCTTTGAGTTAGAAGTTTTTCAAATCATTCATATCGGTACTTTGGATGCACCGAGAGTCATTTCGCGGCAAGGTTCGATGCAAAATCTCATCGACCAAGTGTTGCGTCCAATTGTGGGCAATTACTTTCGGAATTCGGCTCAAGAATATACGATTCTCGACTTTTTAATCGCACGCAGCGAACGCCAAGCAGAGGCCGCCGAACACGTCCGTCAAGCCTTACGTGCCTATGACGTGCAGGCTGTGGACACGCTGATCGGTTTGATTTCGCCGCCAGCAGAGTTGATGCAAACATTGACCGATCGCAAAATTGCTCAGGAACAGGAAAAAACCTACGAAGTACAGCGGATTTCAGAGTATCAGCGTCAAGAATTGGTGCGCGCAACTGCGATCGCCAATATTCAAAATCAGGTGGTAGCGGCGGAACAAGGGGTGAAAATTGCTCAATTGAGTGCAACTGCTGCGATCGAACACGCAAGTGGTGAAGCAGAAGGGATTCGGTTAATGGGACAAGCAAAAGCGGATGCTTATCAAGTTGGTGTTAATGCCCTCGGTACGCAGAGTTACACGCTGTTGCAATTGATGCAAGCGGTTTCGGATGGTAGCGTTCGCGTTGTTCCCGATGTCACAGTCAATGGTAACGGCGGTAGTGGGGGTTTGTTGGATGGTTTGATGGCAATGTTGCTGCGGAATGAAACAAGTAAAAATGGAGAAAATGGAGCAGATTCGCCTGTAATTAATGTGAAGAAATCTAAGTCTGTTGTTGTGGAACCTGTGGCCGAATCACCTGTAGTAAAAGTGCATTCGGTGGAGTCGGTGGAGTCTCCTGATCGTTCACCAGTTGCTCAGTCTGTGGCTGTTGCTGAGACTGATATTGATGCAGCATTTGGTGAATTGTTAGATATTTGAGTTGAGTGTAATTGGTAGAGAGGACGACTGTCCTCTCTGAAGGCTTTTTGTCTAAAACTTTACTATTTAGGGAATTAGAGGTGCAAAATTATGAAGTTTATGGTTATGCAGAAATACGTGAATTTGTCAAGGTTGGTGGCGGTAGTTGCTTTTAGTGCGATCGGTTTAGGATCGTGTGGAAATATATCTTCTTTGTCAGTCGCACAGACACAACCCGCAAACAAAACATTTGGTGATTGGTGTCGCGAAAAAGCTTCTTTAAATCCAGAAACTAAACATACTGTTGAAGTGATGTTGCGGAAATCAAAGACTACTGACTGTGATGCGGCCGATCGGAAACTTTCAAGTCTCACAAAACTCGACCTCGATAACAATGACATCAGCGATATCAAACCCTTGCAATCTTTGACTAAATTAACTGATCTAAGCCTTAGCAGAAATGACATCAGCGACATCAAACCCTTGCAATCTTTGACTAAGGGACTCGCGGACAAATAAAATACCAGTCAAAATGGGATAATCGTGATATCCCATTTTGGTAAAGTTTCAGAACGTTGCCATGAGGGCAAATAT
>NZ_JAEQCE010000177.1:0-6891 GCF_020738665.1 Microcoleus sp. PH2017_08_TRC_O_A | reverse complement strand
GCTAAACCTTGGTATGATAATGGCAATGGTGAAGGGGTTGGTGAGGGTTGGTTTTATTCTGTTTTGGGTGGAGGTAAAGACCAGCGGACGTTGAGTTCTGTTGGGCGCGTTCCGGTGAGTTTTGATAATACTCTTTCTGCTGGTATGCGGGGAGATTATGCGGTTCCTACTCTGTTTAATGGCAATTTTGACCAGTACATTCCTAATAAGAGCGCTCCCGAAGAATTTGGTCGGAATACTATCTCTAAGGAAATTCCTGGGTGGTCTTTTCATGGTGGTACATCAACGTTTGTAGACCCCACGAAGCACTTAGTAAATTGGAAAGCCATCGATTCGTTGAATATTCCCTACACTTATCCCAATGGAAAGCAAGTATCGGGAACTTCTTTTTTAGATCGAATGGGCATCAATAGCGAGCCTAATTTCTCTAACTATGCTCTGGAATTAAAGGGTGGTGAGAGCATTACCCACAACCGCTTTGTTGTACCAGATTGGGGGTCTTTGCGGTTCAACATTCATGTTCCCAAAGAAGCAGCAGACCGAGGTAATAGGCTGAAAGTTACTCTCACCGATACGGCTTCGGGTGAAGAAATAACTGAAAGTATTCTGCTCAATGAAGCTAATTTCACAACAGGAACATCAGACTCTTTTTACAACAATGACCTTGAAAAAGATGCTGCCAGGAAACTAGGTTATGCAACGAGAGGGTTTGAGACTTTTAATGTATTTGACACTTTTTATGAAGGGTCAAGCCAGCAAAAAGAATTAGATAAGTTCCGAGGTAAAACAGCAATGCTCAAGTTTGAATTGGAAGGTAGCGACGTGGTTTACTTGGATGATGTCTTTTTCAAGAGTAGTTCTCTCAAATTTGGGGAACCGAAACCCAAGGATGGCAGTAGTCCGGCAAGGTATAGCGGTGCTGCTTATGATGGGAATCTCTATAAAGACAATTTGCTGCTTGAAAAACCGCAGTATACTCTGTCTTACAACGGTACTGGAAACATATCTAATTGGGCAAGTTTTCAGATCAATCCATCATCGATATATTTAAAAGGTGAGCCTAATCCTAATAATCGCACTTTCACTAACGATCGCAGTCTTCCACCAGATTTTTACCAAGTGACAAACGCTGATTATAAAAATAGAGAGCCTTATGCTGGAGGTCATCAAACACCTATAATATCTCGCAGTATTACTCTCAAAGACAATAAAGCTGTCAATCTGATGACGAATATTGTTCCACAGAATGAGGAGCATAATAAACCCAAATTCTGGGAAAAATTTGAAAACTATGGGCAAGATTTTGCAAAAGAAGGTAAAGAAGTTTATGTAATTAATGGCATTGATGGCATTAAGGACAGTTTTGATGCGGGCGGTAAAGCTATTCAAATTCCTGCTAACTTGTGGAAAGTCATGGTGGTTTTGGATAAGCCGGGCGCAGACCCCAGCGCAACTCCCGTATATGCTGTTGGTTTTTATTATCCAAATGAAGACCCTGGTAACATTGCCAAAGACTGGAGAAAAAAGGATTGGAGTAAGATTGACAATCTCACTCAACGTCCTGTCTGGTCTTTGGAAGAAATAGAAACCAAGATCGGCTACGATCTATTCCCTCTTCTTCCTGAAGCAATCAAAGGCGAGATCAAAGATGTTAAGTACATCTTTCCCAGTCAAAAGTCAATTGGAAAAACTTGGGATAGCCTTCCTTGGAAATCAAATCCACCGCCACTTCCAGAAGACCCTACAGATCCAGATGATGAATCTGAGTCTCTTGAGGGTGAATAATTTATCTACTCCTCAGAGGGTACAGAAATATGAATTTTCCAAGAGAGGGTATATAGCAATCCTAAATCATTTGTGAATTTCTTACTCCCTCCCCTTACCAAGGGGAGGGTTGGGGTGGGGTAAAAAAAATTACGGCTCATTTAGGATTGCTATAGATAGCTACTTTCAGTAATGTTTATCATTGAGTTGTACAATTATCATTTCGGATAGTTCCATCTGGCATGACAGTATTGTATAAGGTAGCGTCTTGTAGTTTTCCGGTAAGATCGATTGTATTTGAGCCATATTCTGGTTCAGGTTTAGCTCCCATTAGATTAGCATGGGTGAGATTTGAACCTTTGAAAGAAGTTTCCTCGATAATCGCACCACTGAGGTTGGCTCCAGTTAGATCGGAATTCGTAAACCCTGTTTGGTGCAATCTGGTATTACTTAGATTCGTGCCAATTAGACTTGCTTTATCAAAACTAGCTCCAGTGACATCTGCATCGCTGAGGTCTGCTCCATTGAGGTTAGTGTTTTCAGAGTTTATTCCTGATAAAAAACCACTTTTCAAATTGACTCCACTGAGGTTGGCATCAGTTAAGTCAGCGGAGTCCAAATTTGCTTTTTCTAAGCAGGCATTATTTAGATTGGCTTTACTCAAGTCAGCCCCTCGAAAGAAAGCTTCTCTCAAGTTTGCGCCACTGAAGTTAGCATTAATCAACTGAGCGCCCTCCAAGTTAGCGTCGGTCAAGTTAGCATTGCTCAAGTTAGCATTAATCAAGTCAATACAACTGAAGTTAGCATTAATCAAATTAGCATCGCTCAAGTTAGCGCCAGTCAAGTCAGCATAACTGAAGTTAGCATTAATCAGATTAGCATTGGTGAGATTGATATCAATGAGCTTTGCCCCGTTCAAATCGACACTACTGAGGTCAACGCCCACAAAATCTCTTTCCCCAGCAGCATACCGTCGGAGCAATTCTTCAGCGTTCATAAATTATCTATTCAATTATTTTAACTTCTGAATTATAGTACAATCATCCTCTTGGGTTTACTAAGGATGATGGTATTGGAGGGACGCACAAGCGAGCATTTGGATGGTATGCTGGGACGGTTGATTTAGACCTGGAGGAAGTAAAACTTCAGTATCCTCATGTGGAGGCCTCTGAGAATCCTCAAGCAGTTAACGATATGTTGGGTAAAATGGGTAAACCCGAATTGTTCGATCCGAATTTCCCGGCTGCTAAACCTTGGTATGATAATGGCAATGGTGAAGGGGTTGGTGAGGGTTGGTTTTATTCTGTTTTGGGCGCGTTCCGGTGAGTTTTGATAATACTCTTTCTGCTGGTATGCGGGGGGATTATGCGGTTCCTACTCTGTTTAATGGCAATTTTGACCAGTTTATTCCGAATAAGAGCGAACCGGAAAAGTTTGGTCGGAATGCTATTTCTCAGGAAATTGCTGGGTGGTCTTTTCATAATAGTGCCACATCAACGTTGGTGTCACCTATAAACAACCTCGTAGAGTGGAGTCAGATAGCTCAACAATCTCCCAATTTTTCCAATTACTTGAGCTTATTAGGTATTAACTCTCAAGCTCAAAATTATCAACCTAATTATGCTCTAAAATTAGGTGCGGGCGAGAGCATTACGCACAATCGCTTTGTGGTACCGGATTGGGGAAATTTACGATTTGATGTTTTTGCTCCCACTCAAAGCGGAACACTAAATGTCAAGCTTGAAACGATAGATGGTCTCAGTAAAGATGTAACCATCAATCTGGCACAAAATGCAAACTTTCAAATTGACGCAGCCAACAGAAATAACACTGAGGCTATTAAGAACATCTATTCAGACATTGAAAATAAGATTGGATTTGGTCGGAAAGGATTTGAAACCTTCCAACTCAAATTAAACCTCACTGATTCAGAAATCGCAGAGTTTCGAGGAAAACCAGCGAAATTGACACTTTCTTTACAAGGTGGCGATTCCGTTTACATAGACAACGTTTTCTTCAAAAGTGACTATCTCGAATTGGGGAATCCAACTGAGGCTAGATGGAGTACCGGTAACAATACATCTCAAAAAAACTTACTGCTTGAAAAGCCACAATACGTTGTGTCTTACAATGCTGATACCAAAATTGCCAACTGGGTTGGTTGGAAAGTAGATAAGACATGGGTAACAACGCCACAACCAGGAGAATCACCAAATGGATTAATAGACAGACCTGAATTTATAGCCGACCCTGATTTATTAGCTAGTGGTTTATTTACCTATGATGGAAACATCTTTACTGGCTTAGGAATGGATAGAGGTCATTTGTTACCCAACAGAGATAGATTGAGACATCCCAAAGATGAGTTAGCCACCTACTTAACAACTAATTTGATTGCCCAGTCGATGGATAATAATCGATTTTTCATCCCTAATTTTTTGGAGAAAGATGCTTCTGCTTGGTCAAATATAGAAAATAGATTAGTTCAACGAGCGGCTCAACAGGGGCAAGAACTTTACATTTTTGCCGGCGCAGTTGGTAACAATCTAAATGCTCAAAAGAAAACAAATGTTCCCGAACTGCTTGATGATGTAATGAATGGAGTGTTGATCAATATGGGAAATACAAACCCTAACAATTTATCAAGTAAAAAAATTGAGATTCCTAAATGGACGTGGAAAACAATCATAGCTGTGGAACAACCTGGAGCTGATCTTACTTCGTCAAACATAGAAGCTTTCGCATATATGACACCCAACACAGCGGAACAAGACTGGAATAATGTATCGTCAGATGGGATTGCAAGTCCGCTGAATGTGTTTTCTCAATTTTTGAACAACAATCGCGGTAACATAACTAATGCAACGGCTTGGAGGAACCCAGATACTTGGCGAGTTACTCTCCCAGAACTCACAAATATTCTTAACGAACGCAACCGAGCTCGCAATTATGAGTTTAATTTTGACTTCCTCTCAAGTTTGCCAGAAAATATTCAGAATGCTCTGAAGACTCAAGGGAGATATTCTCCTCCCTCTTGACCTTGTATTTCCTTGATGGTAGAGGTAAGTAGCTCCACCTCAAAAAACAGAAACCTGAGAACCCCGGTTTTTTAAAAGAACCAGATTTCACCGAATCGTCCGGCATTTCAGATTTGTAAGGGTTGACCTACTTAAATCCTCCAACTACAATAAATTTTCTTGGACACTGGTCAAAATTTCATACTCCCCTGTCAGTATTGTCAGAGGAGATAAAGGGATTGAAGGTGAAACCCGGGATGAAAACCCCATCTTCTCGAGTAATATCCCAGCACCGGCAAGGATCTTCGCCAAAACCCCCAATCTTAGCGCCTTGAAAATTAACTCTGATAAAATGAGTGCAAGTCAGGTTGCAACGACTCGTATTAACCCCTCTGAAATCACAGTCAAAAAACCTAGTGTATTCCAAATGACAACCAAAGAATTTGGCTTCTCTTAAGTTACAGTTCAAAAAATTAGCCCCCCTTAGCTCACACCTATGCAAATTAAGCCCGCTCAAGTTAACATAATTAAATTGAGCACCAGCTATGTCGATATTTTCCAGTTCAACCCCGCTCAAATCAGCGTACTCCAAAATGATGTTTTGAAAACCTCTCTCACCAGCAGCATAGCGCCTGAGCAATTCTTCTACAGTTATTCTTTCTTTTTCCATAACTCAACTCCTGTATCTATTTACACAATCAACAATAGCACTTTTTTTAATGCTCTATATCCCGACCGCATAACTCATGCAACGGCTTGGAGAAATCCTGATACTTGGAGAGTTACTCTCCTAGAACTCACAGGTATTCTTAACAAACGCAACCTAGATGGCGATTATAATTTTAATTTTGACTTTCTGTCAAATCTGCCATAAAAACCGAGTCAGTTATCGCTCCACTTGCGGAAAATTCTCCTGCAAAAACAGACTTACTCAGCTCTAATGTTCGCGAACAATCACCAAAAGAAACCAACTCAAATGTTTCTACCACAGCCGAAGAATTGCCAACAAAAAACGAGTCGATTATCACCGCAGAAATCGATTCGGGCACAGTCAAAAATGAGATCGCTTTCCCTGAAATAACAACAGAAATTGAAAGCGAACAATTGCCGACAAAAACCGATTCGCTAGCGACAGCAGAATTTACTGCTGGTACAATCGAACTGGACATTACTGTTGCCTTCACAGCAGCCGAATTAGAAACTGAAACCCCCCCAGCAGTTGCTGTTAATCCTCTCGAACCAGAACCGCTAATTTCCCACTCAAAATCTAGCGTACAAACTGAACAGCGTACAAGCAACTTTCAAAGAAATACAAATTCCCCAACAAATCTATCAATAACAGCAGCAGCCAATTCACCCAGTGGCACTTTCCTTGTAGATGACCAAGGACAAGTCAAATTTGACTATCAGTTTGACGGCGGCTACTTTACTGGCGAAGTCGGCATTTTCAGCCTAGCCGGAATGTCCGCATTTATACCCGGAACTCCAGAATTCATCGCCGAAGCATCCCGTAGAGTTTTAAGCAATTCCACCGACGGACATATTGTCATCAGCGACAGTACAGAAGGAGCCAAATTCACCGGTGCGATGCCCTTCGACGGGGATTGGGGCAGCGGCGAATATCAGGGTATCAAAACTTTCTCCATGCTACCAGGCGACACCTTTGCCGTCATGTTAGTCCCCAACGCTACAATACAATCATCCTTCCAATCCTCATATTCGGGAAATTTGTTCCCCGAAAACCGTCCCTTATTCAGTATCGCCACAGCCAATCCCAACGATACCGCTCATCTGCTACAAATAGCCGACATTACCGGCACCGGCAACACCTTCGCCCTGGAAGATATGTCGCCTCCTAACTCAGACAGAGATTACAATGACCTAATCTTTAAAATTAGTGGCGCAACAGGAAACGCACCGCTGCTAGATACAGTAATTAATCCTGATAGAGAATGGCGCAATACGACCCTAGGACAACAATTGCTCGGCGAAGCCAATCCCCCGAATTCTGACAACAATCCGCCCGTTGTTTCACCGACAAGCGCTCGGACTTATACAGAATTAGAGACAACTATTTCATTAGACAATCTTGCCACAGATGCAGAGGCCG
>NZ_JAEQCE010000023.1:27093-105222 GCF_020738665.1 Microcoleus sp. PH2017_08_TRC_O_A | reverse complement strand
AGTCGGTTAAAACCGACTACAGAGTTTGATGCAAAATGCAATTAATTTGAGTCCTCTTTGAGAGGACTTTCGCTATGAGACAGGGGTTTTCAACCCCTGCCGGACTGGAACTCAAACGAGAGATTCGATCGCAAATATGAACACTCCTGAACCTTCATTAACTAAAACCGAATTAAGACGATCGCTCCTGAACACCCGCAAATCCCTACCAGCCCAAGAATGGAGACAAAAGAGCGAGATCCTTTGCAACCACCTGCACAACTCGCCCCTATTTACCGAAGCAAAAACAATCCTCGCCTACTTTAGCTTTCGCCAAGAACCAGATTTAAGTCCCCTATTTGAAACTCCCCGCACGTGGGGATTTCCCCGCTGTGTCGGCAAACAGTTATCGTGGCACGTCTGGCAGCCCGGAGATGCTTTACATACGGTCGCTTACGGCATCCAAGAACCGCTGCCGGATGCTCCGAAAATCAACCCCTCAGAAGTAGATTTAATCCTCGTACCCGCTGTAGGTTGCGATGTTCGCGGCTATCGCTTGGGCTACGGTGGCGGCTATTACGATCGAATGCTCAGTTTAACTGAGTGGGAATCAAAAATTGCGATCGGCACAATCTTTGAATTTGCCTTCCTAGCCCAGCTACCAGTAGACTCCTGGGACAAAGCGCTGCACGGAGTTTGCACCGAAAGCGGGTTAGAAATGATACAGGAAAAATCCCAAAGGTCGATCGAGCAATAAATTTTCAGTAATTATCCCTAGATTCGTGTTTATATGTATCCTACTGAAAGTCCTATTTAATCTAAAATCCAAAATCTAAAATCTAAAATATTATGGCCCAGCGCTACGTTCGAGTTAAAACAACACAAGGACACATCCATTACGGTTTGCTGCAACTTAGCCGCAGCGTTCAAGTATTTGATGCACCTCCCTGGTTAAAAGGACAACCAACTGATTTGGAACTTGCACCAGATAGTTACCAAATTCTCGCCCCGTGCTCTCCCTCAAAAATTGTAGCCGTCGGCAAAAATTATGTCGATCACGCCGCCGAGATGGGAACTCCAGTACCCGAAGAACCGCTGCTGTTTTTCAAGCCTCCCAGCGCTGTCATCGCAGCAGGTGGAGCAATTCGCTATCCGCAGCAGTCGGAAAGGGTAGACTACGAAGGAGAATTGGCCCTGGTAATTGGCGAACATTGTACCAACTGCACTCCCCAACAAGCACACGGCAAAATTTGGGGTTATACCATCGCCAATGACGTAACAGCCAGAGATTTGCAAAAGCGAGACAACCAGTGGGCGAGGGCTAAAGGGTTCGATACGTTTTGTCCTTTGGGGCCTTGGATTGTCCGCGAATTGAGTCCTGCTGCACAGTTGCAGACTTTTGTCAATGGGAGCGATCGACCTATACAGTCATCTCAGATCGATCGCATGGTATTTTCCCCAGACTTTCTCGTCTCCTACATCAGTCAAATCATGACCCTAAATCCCGGCGATGTGATACTGACTGGAACGCCCCAAGGAGTTGGGCCGCTGCAAATAGGCGATCGAGTCCGCATTGAAATTGAAGGCATCGGCAGTCTTGAAAATATCGTAGTTATTGGTTATTAGTTATTAGTTATTGGTTATTGGTTATTGGTTATTGGTTATTGGTTATTAGGTTTGATCCGAATAAATAACAAATAACAACCAACAAATAACAACCAACAAATAACAACCAACAAATAACCAATAACTACTTACTAACGTACCTGCATATAAACAGCGTCCGAAATGGGAGGAATCTCTGCATAGCGTCCCAAAGCCGATTGAACCACTGCATAGAAAAATGCAGCTAAAGCGCCTAAAAACACCATATTATACAGAGTCTCTGCAATAAATGCGACTTGGAAGCCTTTTGCAAAAATTGGCAAAACCAAACCGCAGAGCATCAAAACAATGTCTAAAAGAATCGCCTGCATCGCATTAAAACGAATGAAGTGACTGATGTTTTCGTTTCTAACTACTCCTAAATACAGGGCAAAGAAAATAACCAAGCTAGCAAAGGGCAAACTATAAATTTGCATCAATGGAGATAGCGGTATCAACAACAGTTGCAGGACAGGAAACTGTGTAAACAGAAACCTACCAAAGGCAAGCCCGTCAATCAGCGGTAGCAAGTAAGGCAAAGAAGCAAAAATCCGGTCTGGAACAGTCGTAGATCCGCGCCAAGTCATAATGAACTCTCCTGAGTCGATCGATAAACTATCAATTCGCATTAAATTCAGGATAACGCAGCAGCAGGCAAGCGTTCCGACTCGCCCGGAATTTGCCCACACGAGCAAGCCGAGTAGATTCATGGGTACTTATATCAAGTCGGGTTCAATAGTCACCATTCCCGATGCCCCATTCCCGATGCCCCATCCCTCCGCTTCGCTTCGCCCAATTCCCTGTTTGCCCAATTCCCGATGCCCGATGATTATTTAATATTGGCAATGACGAAGCCCATTTGACACTCGTATCGATCGGGCAAATTTTCCGTAGGTTTGGCAACTGGATGACCGCAGCGAAGCTCTCCACCGCTCCAGCGCGGTTGGCCAGTGCGATCGGCGAGCACACAACTTTGGCAAACACACTGAGGGGCAAGCATCTGATTTTCCATTAGAATGACTAACATTTGATACCTCCGGCAGGTTCCACACCAGTAATTTCATTGTATGTCAGGAATTTGGGACAAACGGCTTAACCTGAACACAACGTAATATTTATGTCAATGGTGCGAAATCCGTAGTATGGTACAAGATCCCCAATTCCCAATCCCCAAATTTCTGAAGAGGTTGATTATTGTGACCAAGAATTTCTTGATGGTACAAGCCCCCGGATCGAGCCGTGGAATCAATCCTTGCATCTAAAATCTCAAATCCTCTCTTCCCCCGACTTGAGCCGTGGGGTCAATCCAAAATCCAAAATCTAAAATCTAAAATCGAATGACGGACACTAACTTAGACTTCCTTTCCAAAACCGATCTGCTAATTGCCGATTTAATCGGGCAAGAACTCCAGCGGCAGCGAGATCACTTAGAACTGATCGCCAGCGAAAACTTTACCTCCGCAGCCGTAATGGCAGCTCAAGGCTCAGTGCTGACCAATAAATACGCCGAAGGGCTGCCAGCGAAACGCTATTACGGCGGCTGCGAATTTATTGACGGCATCGAGCAAATCGCGATCGATCGCGCTAAAGAGCTCTTTGGCGCAGCCCACGCCAACGTCCAGCCCCACTCCGGCGCTCAAGCCAACTTTGCAGTATTTTTGAGCTTGCTAGAGCCAGGGGACGGAATTATGGGCATGGATTTGTCCCACGGCGGACACTTGACCCACGGTTCGCCGGTTAATGTATCCGGTAAATGGTTTAAAGCTTTTCACTACGGCGTCAACAAAGAAACTGAACAGCTCGACTACGACGAAATTTTGGCACAGGCTAAAGCAAACCGACCAAAATTGCTGATTTGCGGCTATTCGGCATATTCGCGAATTATCAACTTTGAAAAGTTTAGAGCGATCGCCGACGAAATTGGAGCTTACCTGCTCGCCGACATCGCCCACATTGCCGGATTAGTCGCCACAGGCCATCATCCCAGCCCCCTCGCCCACTGTCACGCAGTCACCACCACCACTCACAAAACCCTGCGCGGCCCCCGTGGCGGCTTGATTTTGACCAATGACCCCGAACTGGGCAAAAAGTTCGACAAATCAGTATTTCCCGGCACTCAAGGCGGCCCCTTAGAGCACGTGATTGCGGGCAAAGCTGTAGCTTTCGGCGAAGCATTAAAACCGGAATTTAAAACTTATTCCGGTCAAGTAATTGAAAATGCGCGGGCTTTAGCTGCACAGTTGCAGCAGCGGGGTTTAAAACTCGTTTCCGGCGGCACCGACAATCACTTAATGCTAGTAGATTTGCGATCGGCAAACATGACAGGCAAGCGAGCCGACCAATTAGTCAGCGGTGTGAATATTACTGCTAATAAAAATACGGTGCCTTTCGATCCAGCATCGCCCTTTGTCACCAGCGGTTTGAGACTCGGTTCGCCCGCGATGACGACAAGAGGAATGGGAACAGCAGAATTTACCGAGATTGGTAATATTATTGCCGATCGACTGCTAAATCCAGATGATGAAAGCGTCGCCGCCGAATGTCGGCGCCGAGTAGCCGCACTGTGCGATCGCTTCCCGTTATACCCGCACTTGTTCTTGAAAGTGCCGGCATTAGCTTAATTTTCCTGATCGGCAATGGGGAATTGGTAGTTGGAAGTGTACGGTTCAGTTGACAGTTGACAGTTGACAGTTGACAGTTGACCGAAGGAGAGCGACCTCTACCTAGAAGGAATAGGATGGGAGTAATGAATAGTCTGATTTTAATTTCTCCCGATCAAGGAGAGGCTTTCAACCAATTCTTTCTGGTAAAAAGGTAAAAGAGCTACAAAAGATTGAGAGTTGTTCCTTGCGATCTTGACAAGCAGTTTTTATCGAAAATCTCGATCGCGAAAGGCAGTTTTTACTAAAAATATTTGTCGAGCGGCGCTGGTTTGATTAACGGTATTTGTCGATCGCGAAAGATACCGCTCAACTCAGCTCGCTTGGCAAGTATGGATATCGAAAAAGTCGATCAACATTGCGATTGAAAGACGATTAATTCGAGAGGAATCATTTAAAAACCTGACAATTCGCATCCTGGCAACTTCCACTCCGGCAAATCTCCGGCTCCCAAACCCCCAGTCGCTCTTAAAAATGTTTCCTGGTTACAAGCCATCTGAAATGTAGTAGACTCTGCCTGACAGTATAATTGCCCGCACTATTTAAAATTAATTTCAGATGCCGCACCAGTATCTGTATCATGTACTCGCTTTTCTGGTTTCTGCGAGCGTCGTCCTCTGGAGTACGCCAATAGTCAAAACCATTGGTCTCAAAAGCGGGCGAGTCGATCGGCCAGGCGAGCGAAAAGTCCACCAGCGCCCCATGGTACGCTTGGGAGGAGTCTCTATCTTTCTCGGCACTCTGATTGCCCTGTTATTTGTCTGGCTCTGTGGAGGCTTCATCGATGCTAGCGGACAAGTTCTCAATCCCAAAGACGAATACCAAGTTTGGGGAGTCACCCTCGGCGGCATCGGATTCTTCCTCATCGGTTTAGCAGACGACTTGTTTTCGCTCTCAGCCATCAAACGCTTGCTCATGCAAATTGGCGTATCCAGCATCGCTTGGTACGCGGGCGTACAAATTGAGTTTCTCACAGTTCCCTCCCTGGGACTGACGGATCTTGGCTGGCTGAGCTTGCCCATTACCGTGATTTGGCTCGTCGGTATGGCCAACGCCATTAACTGGATTGATGGTTTGGACGGTTTAGCAGCCGGAGTTTCGGGGATTGCAGCAGTTGTGATGCTGATTGTCAGTCTGTCGATGCACCAACCGGCGGCGGCCCTAATTGCAGCGGCTTTAGCTGGTGGCACCTTGGGATTTCTACGCTACAACTTCAATCCGGCTCAAATCTTTATGGGAGATGGCGGGGCTTATTTTATCGGGTTTACTCTCGCTGGAGTGGGAGTAATTGGGTTAGTTAAAACTACGGCTGTTACTTCTGTGTTACTGCCATATTTAATTTTAGCTGTACCGATTTTAGATATGTCGGCGGTGATTCTCGATCGGCTCCGTAACGGCAAATCGCCCTTTATTGCTGACAAACGCCACCTGCACCACCGACTCCTAGAAGCCGGACTATCCCATAGATTTGCGGTTTTATTTATTTACTCGCTGACACTTTGGGTAGGAAGTTTAGCCCTAGCTTTTTCAGTTCCAAGTGGCATAGTTTACGCTATGGGAGCTACAAGTTTGCTGGGATACGCTAGCTGGAAAGTTTGGAGGCACGCAAGATAGACAGTTGACAGTTGACAGTTGACAGTTGACAGTTGACAGTTGTTAGTTGTCAGTTGTTAGTTGTTAGTTGTTACTTGTTAGTAAGAATCACCAATCACCAATCATTAATGCCCAATGCCCAATGCCCAATGCCCTGCGCGGGCCTTCTTCCCAATGCCCAATGCCCAATGCCCAATGCCCAATAACCAATCTAAAATCCAAAATCTAAAATCTAAAATAGAATAATGGTTGCTGAAATTATTTGTGTTGGCACTGAATTGCTGTTAGGCGATATTCTTAATAGCAATGCCCAGTTTTTAGCGAAAGAATTAGCGAGTTTGGGCATCCCTCACTACTATCAAACAGTTGTGGGAGACAATCCAGAACGCATTAAACAGGTGATAGAAATAGCTATAGGTCGATCGCAACTTTTGGTCTTCACCGGAGGCCTCGGCCCCACACCAGACGACCTCACAGTCGAAACAATCGCCGATTATTTTGGTGTTCCCCTCATCGAAAGGCCGGAAATTATCGCCGATATCGAACAAAAATTTGCTCAGCGGGGACGCACCATGAGCAAGAGCAACCGCAAACAAGCTTTAATTCCCGAAGGTGCGGACATTCTATCAAACCGGACAGGTTCTGCACCGGGGATTATTTGGCAGCCGGTTCCCAATGTCACAGTGATGACATTTCCCGGGGTACCGGCGGAAATGCACTTGATGTGGCAAGAAATCGCCGTTCCTTACTTGAAAAATAACGGCTGGTGCAGTGCAACTATTTGCAGTCGCACGTTGAAATTTTGGGGAATTGCTGAGTCGGCACTCGCGGAAAAAGTAGATAATTTTCTGAGTTTAACTAATCCTACTGTTGCTCCCTACGCCAATCACGGCGAAGTCAAACTGCGGATTTCGGCCCGCGCCCAGTCGGAAGCTGATGCTAAAAAGTTAATTGAGCCGATCGAACAACAGTTGCTACTGATTACTGACTTAGACTGTTACGGTGCCGATACCGATACCCTCGCCTCGACTGTCGGTAAATTGTTGCTGTTGGCTGGCGAAACTCTTAGTGTGGCTGAATCCTGCACGGGAGGAGGGTTGGGAGCGATGTTGACCAGTGTTGCCGGCAGTTCGAGGTACTTTTTGGGTGGAATTATTTCCTATGACGATCGGGTTAAGGAAGGATTATTAGGTGTTAATCCCCAAGATTTAGCCGAATTTGGCGCAGTCAGCCAGCAAGTCGCAAAACAAATGGCTGCGGGAGTGCGCGCCAGTCTCAACACCACTTGGGGATTGAGCATTACAGGCATCGCGGGCCCAGGAGGCGGCACGGATGCTAAACCTGTCGGACTGGTTTATATCGGTTTAGCGGGCCCCGACGGCGAGGCTGAAAGTTTTGAATACCGTTTCGGCTATGCCCGCACTCGCGATTGGATTAGAAATCTGAGTAGTTGTACGGCGCTCGATCGGCTCCGGCGTAAATTATTGGCAAAAGCGTAGAAAACCTCTAACACTTTGTCAATTGTCAATACTCATCCTTAAGCTTAAGCTTTATTTAATAATTGCAGTCCGAGATATTTCAGTAATTTTCCCCTTGCCTATTGATTATCTGTAAAGATTCGTTATGATAATAAGACAGGGCTGATTGGCAAATACACTGATTCTCTCCTTTGCTTAAAAGCGTTGCTCCCAACAACCAGCAAGCGAGAAAGCAAGTTTGACCTTTGGTTTCAAAGTCGTGCTTGCTTATTTTCAGGGATTTAGCCGTCGGTTTAGCTAGCTCGGCGGGAATCCCCACGACCTAATCTTTGATTTGGGGTGGGATGAAAGCCAGGTTTGTGAAGGATAGAAGGTTAACCGATTCCGTAGGACTCTTAAATCTTCACAGCCTGAACAAACAATCCTTGATCTAGTGCAAAAACAGTGGGGCTGGACGTGTTCCTCACTATAAAACGCCGAGCGAGAGAAACATTTTGGAGTACCTCGAAGGAAGATCTCGATATCCTTAACAGGACTCAGATGCCTACGCTGTAATCTTTGATTCAGAGTAGGAGCGTCACCAATCTAGACTATAAAAAAAGGAGCTATCCGTTCAATGGAAGACATTGAAAAGGTGCTGGAACAAATTAAAGAATGGGTTCGCAAGCTGATAGAAGGACTGCTGAGTCCAGAAGCTCAACCGGAACTCGAACCGATTCCTATTCCAGTCAACCAACCCAGGCATCGCCGGTAGTCGGGACTAGATGTGAAATCTGAGGTTTGAGGTTTGAGGTTGAAGACTGGTTCTAAATCCCAAGTCAAAACTCTCAAAAATCTCATAAATTTTGTTGCGCTGGAATTTTTAAAATTGTTAAATATCCTGGTACTTCACGGCCCTAATCTGAATCTATTGGGTCAGCGAGAACCTGGAGTTTATGGTTCTGCGACTTTAAATGATATCAACAAGTTGCTAGAACGAGAAGCGCAAGCCCTCCAGGTGCAAGTCTCTATTCAGCAGTCGAATCATGAAGGGGCTTTGGTGGATGCAATTCACTCAATGTTAGGGCAGCACCAAGGCTTGTTGATTAATGCTGGAGCTTATACTCATACGAGTGTGGCAATTAGAGACGCGATCGCCGCTGTGAATATCCCTGCGGTGGAAGTTCATTTGAGCAATATTTACCGACGGGAAGCTTTTCGGCACCACTCGTATATCGCGGCGGTGGCGATCGGGCAAATCAGCGGTTTTGGCTCAGAAAGTTATCGGCTGGGGCTACAAGCTCTAGTTAGTTATGTGATTAAAAATTAAAATTTCACCGATTTTCGAGATCGGATGAGGGCCGGTTTTAGATGGAAAACCAGCCCTTATATGTTTGGCTTGAATTCAAATTAATCAGAAGAATGGGTAATGGGTAATGGGTAATGGGTAATGGGTAATGGGTAATGGGTAATGGGTAATGGGTAATGGGTAATGGGTAATGGGTAATGGGTAATGGGGAATCGGTAATGGGTAATGGGTGTAATGGGTAATGGGGAATCGGTAATGGGTAATGGGGAATCGGTAATGGGTAATGGGGAATCGGTAATGGGTAATGGGGAATCGGTAATGGGTAATGGGTAATAATAATAATGACGAAGCAAAAAATAACCAATAACCAATAACTAATAACTAATAACTAATAACCAATAACTAATAACTAATAACCAATAACCAATAACCAATAACCAATAACCAATAACCAATAACCAATAACCAATAACCAATAACCAATAACCAATAACCAATAACTAATAACTAATAACTAATAACTAATAACCACTGACCACTGACCACTGACCACTGACCACTGACCACTGACCACTGACCAATGACCACTGACAACTGACCAATTAGTAGCAACTTGAGTTAAATTCAAATGCGGCATTCCCTGTTGAGCAAGTTTCAAGGAACCATCCTGGGGGCAGTTTTAGGAGACTCTATAGGCCTGCAATACCAGAGGCAACTAGCGGGTATCCTCCCCCAAACCGAAGACTTGCAGCCGATTTTACAACTGACAAAACACCAACAATTTACCCTGAATGGCGCAATATTAGCCTTGAATTCTCCCAACACCAAAATACTCAGGGGCAAATATTCCGAATGCGGGAGACTTGCAGTAGCGTGCGCTCAAAGTTTAATTCGGTGTAACGGTTTAGATTTAAAAGATTGGCGCGATACTTGGGAAGTATTGGCAAAGTCGGAAATATACCATTCTCCAAACACAGAGTTTCAAAGCCTGCTTAACCCTTGTGAAGCTGCGGTTGCTGCGCTGCCATGCGTGATGTTTTTTCACGAAAATAAGGCCAAGCTGCGAGAAAAAATCATGCTGGCGACAGATGTTTTGCCCAACGAAAATAAGGCACAGTTGCAGA
Organism: Microcoleus sp. PH2017_08_TRC_O_A; assembly: GCF_020738665.1. Classification (NCBI taxonomy): domain Bacteria; kingdom Bacillati; phylum Cyanobacteriota; class Cyanophyceae; order Oscillatoriales; family Microcoleaceae; genus Microcoleus; species Microcoleus sp. PH2017_08_TRC_O_A. The sequence goes on along the minus strand of NZ_JAEQCE010000023.1, from coordinate 95,456 downwards.
CAGCAGTGTTAGCTATAGGATATGCGATCGCCCGATCGCTCAAACAAAGACTTGACCCCGGGACAGCGATCGAACAAACCATTGCCTACCTAAACATAGATACTGCCTTAACCGAGTTGCTGCGGCAAGTGCAAATACTACTAGAACAGGGAGCCGATTTAGAAACAGCCACCACTCACCTGTGCAAAAGCGCCACAGCTTTGCGAGGAAAACCAGAAGAGGGCGAGAAACAATCAGAAACTCACTCAAATGTCAATCCAGGAAATTTTATTCCCATTGCCCTAGCTTTCTACTGCTTCTTGAGCACCCCAGAAGACTTACGCTTGTCAGTAGTGCGGGCCGCCCGTAGCGGGATAGCCGGACAACTCACCTGCGCTTTGACGGGAGCTTTGTCAGGAGCCTACAATGGCGCTGCTGCGATTCCTGTAGAATGGCGACAAGTATTGTCGGCGGTTGAATCGCAGCCGCTAGTCGAGGGCCGAGAACCCTCCCTGTGGGGAACGGGCAGCGATGCAAAAATTTTGGAGTTAGCAAGTAACCTGTTTGCAGTTTGGGCTGGAGTTTACAACCCTTCGGCGGGGCCCGATTCCGCAGCCCTAGCCCGCGCAGTGGCTGCACCTTATGTCATTAGACCTCGGAAAATATAAAGTTGGAAGCTTTGGAACAGGAGGGGAAACCCGAAACTAGCAATTAAGAATTAGCAGTTAACAATTAGCAATTAGCAAGTCACAAGTGACAGCGAAAGGAGAGCGACAATTAAAAATTAACAAGTAACAACTTAAATCGGAGGCGCTTGCTTCCTCAAACCCGATTTCTAGGAAAATATAGGATTGGGAAACTAGGAATCGACAGAGAAAGCGGGTTTTTAGCCACAGCGCACGAGAGCTGTTTGAGATAGACAAGGGGTAGTAACTGCTGGCGTTGTTGGCGACACTTAGGAAATCGAACGGCTGTCGAGAGTCTGGTAAATTAGCCTGCTTGTTTAGAATATTCAGGTACGGTAGTTCGGATAAACTCAATCAAGATGCACAGTCAGAATTTCTGACAAAGCTGCTGAGTAACAGTGATATATCTTCGACACAAATGAATACGCTCTCCTCATTAATGCGACAGATTGAGCAGCTAGGGGCAACGCGCTCGCTGCGCCAACACATTGCTCAAGTGCAAAATGGTGACAGTAAAACAGATGCCGATCGCCCTGGCGGGCCTCTCCTGAGCCGTTTTTTGCCCCAGAAATGGCCTGGGCCCGAGACTTTCATTAGATTGACAAGTAAAACCTCAAAATCTAGCCTCAAAAATCAGGCTCGTTCCCCGATGTTGGCCCTGGTAGCAGTAGTTTCCCTCAGCAGCACTCTTGGTCACCGCTTCTACAACCAGCCGAAATTGGATGTGGGGACGAAAGCTCCTCAGACGATTAAGGCTCCTGCTAGTGTTAGCATTCCCGATCACAAAACTACTGAAGAACACCGTTCATCAGCACGAATCGGGGCTGTACCGATATTAATGCTCGATCGCGCGGTCGATCGACAAATCGAGCGAGAATTGCAACAATTTTGGCAACAGGGGAGCCAACTCCGGCGGGCGGTAAGCCCGTTTCCATTTGCGCCGCCCTCGGCGCTCTCAAATGCGGCTCAGGTTTACTTGAGGGGGTGTCCGGAGTGGGAGTGGCGATCGATTTTGGCGCAAGCAGGGGACAACAGTGCAAATTTTGAGCGGTTGAATTTGAATTCCCCGGCAATTGCTGCACCGACGGATAACAAGTCTCAGCAAGATGCGATTGCTCAACTGCAAGCTTACAGCCGATCGGTCGGAGCAGCAGATTTTCAAAGCCTGACAGATAGTATTTCCGAGGCTCGCGGGCGCTATGCCAATGCTGTGGAGGCGCTTGAAAAACCGTCGGTTTCCGCGCTCCGAAAGATTTATGATACTTCCCTGTTTGATTTGTCGGATGCAGCTTGGGAGAAAACCCAAACGGGTATGAGTCGGGTGGCAAAAATGATGCTGGCTCAAGGTATCCCGCAGGGGTTACCAAAAGAGATTTTGAAAGAAGCTGTGAAGCTGCAAGTCGCAGACGAAGTGCCGTTAGAGTCCCAAGCTTTGGCGGTTGAGGCTTTAAGTGCGATTTTGCAGCCAAATCTGGTGAGAGATCCCGAGGAAACCAAACAGCTAGCGGAATTGGCCGCGCAAAAGGTGAAACCGGTGACGATCGCCGTAGAGAAGGGCGATATTATTGTTGCAGAAGGAAAACTTATCGCGCAGCAAGATTTTGTATTGCTGGACTATTTTGGTTTGAGCCGGCGGGGTGTAAATTGGTTGGGGCTGGCGGGTTTTGTTTGTTTAGTCGCGGGGGCTATTGCGATCGTGTTGCTGGTAGAAAGGCACTACCGCTTGCGCCGGAGAGATCATTTGCTGTTGCTGCTGCTGACTTTGAGCGCGCCGGTGCTGGTGAGTTTGGGGCTGCCTTGGACGACTTTACCCGCGATCGGGATTTTAGCAGGCGGCTTCTACGGTTCGGCGGTGGGAGTGACTGTGGTGGGGCTGCTGTCGGCGCTGCTACCCATTGGCTTGGATGTAGAGTTGATTCATTTGGTGGCTAGCGCGGCGGGGGGATTGCTGGGCGCTTTTATGGCCGGAAGGTTGCGATCGCGCGAGGAATTGGCTCTTCTGGGCGTGGCTGTCGGCTTGACTCAGGGCAGCGTCTATCTGGTGGGGACTTTGATTGCTAGCGCTGCTGCCGGTGCGATTTGGTACGTCGTACTCGGTACGGTGGGTTGCCAAAGTTTGGCTGGTTTGGCTTGGAGCGTGGTGGCGATCGGCATCAGCCCTTATTTAGAACACGTTTTCGACTTGATTACCCCGATCCGGCTGGCGGAACTTGCCAATCCCAACCGCCCGCTGTTAAAGAGGTTGGCTGCCGAAGCTCCGGGGACTTTTCAGCACACGCTATTTGTGGCTAGTTTGGCGGAGGCTGCGGCGAGGGAACTCGGCTGCAATGTTGAGTTAGTTAGAGCTGGTACGCTATACCACGATATTGGAAAAATGCACGACCCAAGCGGATTTTGCGAAAATCAAATGGGCGGGGGCAACAAACACGATGAAATTAATAACCCTTGGGCGAGCGCCGAAATTATTAAAAAGCACGTTACTGAGGGGATGGTGATGGCGCGCAAGCATCGATTGCCGAAGGCGATTCAGGCGTTTATTCCTGAACATCAAGGCACAATGTTAATTGCTTATTTCTACCATCAAGCGCAGCAAATTGCTGCAAAAGAACCTGAAAATTTAAATATTACTTTGGCTGCTGCGGACAATTCAAAGTTAGCAATCGAAACCCGGGAAGTGAGGGAGCAGGATTTTCGCTACGACGGGCCGATTCCGCAGTCGCGGGAAACTGGAATTTTGATGTTGGCGGATTCTTGTGAAGCTGCTTTGCGATCGCTCAAGGATGCCACTCATGAGGAAGCTTTGAATATGGTTAATCGGATTTTGCGGGCGCGCTGGCAGGATAATCAGTTGCTGGATTCTGGTTTGACTCGGGAGAATATGTCTTTAATTGCGGAGATTTTTGTGCGGGTTTGGGAACAGTTCAATCACAAGCGGATTGCTTATCCTAGTGCAGTTTTTACTCCGAGGTAGAGACTTGCAAGTTATATTTTTGGAGAGATTTACTATAGTAAAAATACCGTTATTAGGTTCGTAGTGAGGACTTCAGTCCTCTGATTTTATGCGGACTGAAGTCCTCACTACGAACCTATTTAAGGTTAAATCATCCCCAAATCTAAAATCTAAAATGGTTTAATATGTAGCGCGAAGAGCACCGTGAACCTGAGGATTGCCGCTGACAATTACTACAGTTTGCTTGATTCCGTCAATCAGCCAATGTCCGTCTGTTGTTTGAATCAAAGAGTGAAAATAGTTTCCTGCTGTATCCAGCCGATTCTCTCCAGCTTGGCGACTGGGGTCAATTCGATAAATTTGGTATGCAGACTGACATTTGGCTGTATTGTGGTGAATAGTTACTTCATGATTCGTGCTGACGTGCAGCGTTAGCAAACCTGCAAGTCCCTCTACCCGCTGTTTTATATATTCTTCTGCGGTTATTCGTCTGGGAGTTTCACCCCGAAAGTCAGAATAGTCGATATCTATTTCGTCCGCTAGGTGCGATCCTCTTCGAGGGCTTCGCTAACGCAATTTGTCCCAGTCTTTGGCATCGATCGCATTTGCAAAGCCTACGATCGCATCTATAACAGCAGCGCGCTCAACAATCAAGCGGATTTCAGGTAGTTCGTACATAACAAATAAATTTTGTGAGTTGTATGAAGAAGGAAGAAGGAAGAAGGAAGAAGGAAGAAGGAAGAAGGAAGAATTTTAGACTAACAATGCCCAATGCCCAATGCCCAATGCCCAATGCCCAATTCCGTAATTCTATCCCTTGACTCCGGCGGCAGTTTCTGTCGGCACAATGTATTTTTGCAACAGCAAAAACAGTCCTAAAACAGGAATAATAGAAATAATGGAACCCGCCGCCACCAAACGCCAATCTAAAGAAAATGTCCCGGCTAAATTTGCTACGCCTAAAGGTAACGTATAATATTCCGGTCTGTCTAAAACTAGCAGCGGCCACAAAAAGTCGCTCCAAGAACCGATAAATACAAAAATTCCTAAAGTAACTAAAGCCGGCTTAATTGCCGGAATCATCACGTGCCACCAAATGCCTAATTCGGTGCAGCCGTCGATGCGGGCGGCTTCTTCTAATTCCTTGGGAACTGCTAGGAATGCTTGCCGCAATAAAAATATGCCGAAGGCTGAGGCTAGTCCGGGAAATATTACGCCTAAATAGCTATTTTTTAATCCGAGTTGTACTGTCAAAATGTACAGCGGAATCATGACTATTTGGAAGGGTATCATGATTGTGGAAATAATTGTAATTAAAATGGCTTCGCGGCCGCGAAAGTTAAGTCTGGCTAAGGGGTAAGCCGCAAGCGCGCAAAACAAAACATTGATGCTGACTGTGAGGCCTGCAATCAGGGTGCTGTTGAACAGGTAGCGCCCGAAGGGGTTGGTTTGCCACACTTTGATGAAGTTTTCGAGGGTTGGCTGTTGCGGCCACAGTTGCGGGGGATATTGAAAGATGTTTTCGCTGGGGGCTTTGAGGGATGTACTGAGCAGCCACAGCAAGGGGAAGAGCATTAAAAGTGCGATCGCGCTCATCATCCCATAGATCCACAGCGTACTCCACGACGATCGACTGCGGTTTGGGGAATTTGATTTTTTAGTTTTGAGATTGTTCATAGTTGGTATATGATGATAAGTCCTTGCTTCATGAGAAGCCTTGTTGTCCATAAGGGAATTATTGCCATGAAACCGTTTATTTACGAAACAATGTACATTCTGCGCCCTGACTTGGGTGAAGAAATGACTGACCAGGCGATCGCGAAATATCAAACAATTTTGCGCGATCAAGGTGCTGAAAATATCGAAACTCAGCACCGCGGCAAGCGTCGCTTGGCTTACGAAATCGGCAAGCACCGCGACGGGGTATACGTTCAAATGAACTATACAGCTCCGGGCGCTGCAATTTTTCCTATGGAACGCGCGATGCGTCTGAGCGAAGAGGTGATTCGCTATTTGACGATCAAGCAAGATGTCCCAGATGCACCTGAAGCTGAAGCTGAAGAGGAAGCTGCTGCCTAGCATTCGTGTCTAAGGTATGTTGTTGGGCTTCAGCCCTCTTTAGACATATATATAAAGAGGGCTAAAGCCCAACAACGTACCTTTGGGCTAAAGCCCAACAACGTACCTTTGGGCTAAAGCCCAACAACGTAACTTCTATAAAACCGCCCTGCTTTTTAAGCGAGATTTAGGGATATCTGGCTTCGGATCGAAACCAGATTTATCAAGTTCACGCAATTGTTAATCTGAGTTTAAAAACTCCAAATAATTGTTAGTCAATTCTTTGACTGCTAAATCGTGAAATTGTTGGCCATGTTCGGGAGTTGCTAAGGCAGGATTTGAACCCATTCTCCCGTCGGGAAATCGGCGGCGGAAGTCAGCAGCACTATAAATTTTGTGCCCAGATCCAACTTCTTCCGAAAGCGGTGCTTGCTTGATTGCTTCTGGATAAAGGTACTGGGTTACAGCAACTTCGCTGGGGGTGGCGTGGGAACCTTCTTGGTTTCCGTACAATTCTTTGGCTAGTTTGTAGACTGAACCGCACATGAACCAGTTGCCGATTTGACACTGGATTCGATCGGCATTTGCTAGATTCAAATCAGACAAATGCGCGTATGTCTCGGAAAATGCTGCTTTCATCGTGGCAATATTGCCACCGTGACCGTTAATAAAGAAATATTTCTCAAATCCAGCTTTTGCTAAAGATGTGATATAATCTCTGATTACAAGAATTAGGGTCTGCGGTCGGAGGCTGATGCTACCGGGAAAGCTGGTGTGGTGCAAAGCCATACCGACATTAATTGTCGGGCCGACTAAGGCATTGGCAGCTTCTCCGACACTCTGGGCGATCGCACCAGCAGTAATCGCGTCAGTTCCGATTAAACCGGTGGGCCCGTGTTGTTCGGTGGAGCCGATCGGGATAATTATGCCTCGGGAGCTCTCAAGATAAGCTTCAACCTCGAGCCAGGTACTCAAATGCAGCAACATTATAGGCAATCTACAGAATTTTTACTTCGTATTGTCGATCGTAGCGGGCCTGGGTCAGTTGTAGCTCGCGTTCAAAACTCCTCGCCTTTGCCCCCGCTTGCGTCCGGTTCCTGTCTAGTGCGAGCGTCCCCGCTCGCGTCTAACCCACGACACCCGCTCGCGTCTAACCCACGACACCCGCTCGCGTCCAACTCACGAAGCTCCCGTCCAACCCACGAAGCTCCCGTCCAACCCACAAAACACTATTCCTCAAAAACCCGTCAGATTGCCAGATTAATCGTTAATTTAGCCCAATATTTGTCCAGTTACCAAGTTTTCGAGCGTAAATCCGATCGAGATTGTATCTTCAACCAAAGCTGTAGGGTTCGGTTAAACTTTAAGAACAACATTACTCATCTTTAATAAATTAACCATTTATTTACTAAAACTTTACCTTTTAATAACCTTTTGCCTGTACGATAAAGCCATCTCCCTATAGATTGGGTGTAACCTGGTCAATTAAAAGCGGGCAATGTTTTACCAAGTAATACCGACCCCGAACAATGACCAGGCTTCTAACGCCTGGACGCAGGCAGACAGCGCAGCTATCGCAACTGCTCAACGGCTATATTTCTTGCACGAGCAAGTAGAAATAGTCGAGCGTATGTCTGTCGGATGGACTGGCGAAAGATTATAAGTGATTGAATAGTCGATCGTTCATAAAAAGCGATCGCAGCGCTAGAGTGCCTCAGCTACTGAAGAAGGCACCTCCCGCTAGCCACATACAAACACAACTCCCACTGATATTTATGTCTTCTGCTGAATTAAGCGAAAGTCCTTCAAGGCTGGCTGTTGGACAAGCCGGCCGCATTTTGTTACTCGAAGGTGAAGACCTGTTGCGGGAAATGCTAGCTTTAGCCCTGAAAGAACAGGGCTATGAGGTGGTGGTTACTAGCGACGGGCGCAACGCTCTGCCTTCTGTGCAAGCTTCCTCGTCATACCACGGTGAATTCGGTTTCAACCTATTAATTATGGACTCAATTAATGGTTTAGATCTGTGTCGAATGTTACGACATCAAGGAAATCCCGTTCCTATTTTGATTATCGGTGCTAGAGGAAGTGCAAACAACTGCGCTTTTTATCTAGAAGCCGGATCGGATGATTATCTCACCAAGCCTTTTGGAATGCGGGAGTTTATCGCCCGGTGTCGGGCACTGATGCGGCGCCAGCGCCTCGGTCAGTTGCCACAACCGATGATGCTGCAATATAAGAACATAACTCTGTATCCTGAAGAGTGCCGCGTCTTGGTTCACGGTATTGAAGTAAAATTTTCTCCTAAACAGTTTCGCTTACTAGAACTATTTATGAGTAATCCCCGGCGAGTTTGGTCTCGCGATCAGTTGCTGGAAAAAATTTGGGGTCAAGATTTTATCGGAGACAGCAAAACAGTAGATGTTCACATCCGCTGGCTGCGCGAAAAGTTGGAAATCGATCCGGGTCAACCGGAATATATCATTACAGTACGGGGGTTCGGCTATCGATTTGGTTGATTGTTTTAATCTGTTGTATGGTTACAAGTTCGAGTTAAATATGACGTAGGTAGGGATACAACAATGTTGTGTCCTTATTTGTATGTATGGGGCAATTATTGATGAGGTACGTTGTTGGGCTTGGGCCCTCTTGAGACGTATAGATAAACGGGGCTAAAGCCCAACAACATACCTTTATTAAATTGGAATATATCCTTAAGTCCAGCAAATTGTGTTACAAAAAGCTAGAGATTAATGTTCGAGTGCATAGGTACGTTGTTGGGCTTGGGCCCTCTTGAGACGTATAGATAAACGGGGCTAAAGCCCAACAACATACCTTTCAAAAAAATGACCGTCAATTGAGTTTATAGTCTGCGGATAATTAGTCCTTAACCATTTTTTTACCTATGACTATCAAGCGTCGAGAATTCCTACTTTTCTTGGGTGCAACGGGCGGTAGTGTTGCACTCAATTCTTGCCAACAAAAATTTGCCATGCCCTTCTCACCGCCAGTTAACTCTGCCAAGAGTGTGGATAATATGGCACGAGGCATAAACTTCCAACCAGTCAAAGGGCCGATGCCTTTACTAACCAGTAGCACCTTAACAGAAACTGGACAATTCATCCCCATTAGCAGTGCGTCCACCCAGCAGCAAATGCAAGCTTACAGCGCTTACGAAGTAGCCGACGACCTCCTGCTTCCAGAAGGCTTTACCTACGATATCGTAGCTGCTTGGGGAGACAAAGTGGGCGATTCTCACTTCGGCTACAACAATGACTATCTCTCCTTTGTAGAAACTGGCAAAAATCAGGGATTGCTAACTGTTAATTTCGAGTACATCAGTGCCAAGCCCTGGATACAAACTTATCAAAAAGTTATTGGGAAATCTCTGCCTTTTGCTAAGTTAGAAGCGGCAGCTACCTCCGCCGGAAAAGTGGGAGTCAATGCCTTTTCTGCGTCGGAAAAAGACCAGACAAAAAAAATGGTTGCGGAAGTGTCAAAAGCAGCTTTAATTGAGGTGGGAATCGGGGTAATTTCTATCAAAATAAATGATGATGGCAAATGGGTAAGAACGCATTCTCCAGCCGATCGCCGAATTACGGGTATTTCCGGCCTAGAAGACGGGCGCTACCTCAAATCCACCGGCCCGGCGGTAGCCGTGTTCAACAAAAAAGGTAAAGGCTACTCGGACAAGTTGGGCGCAAAAATCATCGGCACTTTTAATAACTGTGCGGGCGGGACTACGCCTTGGGGAACGGTTTTTAGTGCGGAAGAAAACATCCAGAATTTCGTACCGGAACCTGTGTTTGCAGACGGTACATCCTTCGATCCAAGCAATAAAAATTTCTACATAGATAAGGAAGAAATTGGCGGTTTAGGGAATGTCTTCGGCTTGGCGGGTAATAAATACGGCTGGATGGTAGAAGTAGATCCGGCTAACCCCAAGGACTACGGCACCAAACACACTTGGCTGGGACGCTGCCGCCACGAAGCTGTAGGCATTCGCGTAGTAGCCGGAAAACCATTAGCATTTTACTCGGGGTGCGATCGGCGCAGCGGACATATTTACAAATTCGTCAGCAAAAACGCAGTTAAAAACCCCAAAGATAAAGCTAATTCCCAGCTATTGACAGACGGAATGCTTTATGCTGCCAAGTTTAACGCTGACGGCACCGGTAGGTGGATTCCATTAAAAACTGACACGCCTGTCAATCCAGATTTGCCTAGCCTTCATGGAGGCGGAATGATTAATTTGCCGCTGCGTCCCGCAGGCGGTTTTGTCAAAGTCGAAAAAGATGCAGAAGCAGTTGCTTTTAAACAAAAATTCAAGACTTTAAATGACCTCTACGAAGGCACAGCTAAGGAAAAACAAGGTGCAATTTTAATTGATGCTCATTATGCCGCAAGTGCGGCAGGAGCTACTTGCACTGCTCGTCCCGAAGACACTGAAATTGCTCCTGATGGTTCTCTCTACATTACCTTTACTTCCGGTTCTGCCAGCGATAGCGACGGCGGGCCGGATTTGCGAATTTTTCAAGGGAAGGACGGCAAATCTTACGAATACGGCTGGATTATGCGCTTAGTTGAAGAGGGTAACGAGCCATCTGCAATGACTTTTCAGTGGAAAATGTTTGCGACGGGTGGCGAACCGGCTTCGGGCGGATTGGGTTTTTCTAATCCAGATAATTTACTGATTGACAAGGGTGGCAATGTTTGGATGGTAAATGATATGTCTTCTGACAAACTGAATGCACCTGTTGCTGCGGGCCGAGTTGATAAAGATGGGAAACCGATTAGCCAATCTAATTTGCGCGGTTTGTATGGTAACAATGCAATTTGGTTTTTGCCGGCTTCTGGCCCCAATGCTGGGGAGGCTTTTTTGTTTGGAATTGGGCCGATGGAGTGCGAAACTACTGGGCCGTTTTTTACTGAGGATGAAAAGACTTTGTTTTTGTCAATTCAGCATCCAGGAGAAATTAACGGAATGCGGCAGGATATGGCGGCAGACGATCGCAATTTTGCCATGAAGACTATTGATGGTAAGGAATTTTTGCAGACTCGAAAAGTGCCCGTAGGATCGAATTGGCCTCTTAAAACAGTTAATAATCCACCTAAACCTGCGGTGGTGGCAATTCGGCGGGTGAATTCGCAGCCGTTGACTTAGTTTCAATTTGAGCGCAAAGGGCGATCGTCCTTTGCGCTCAAATCCGTCAATCGAAAACCTAAGTATGTCGGGTGCTTGTGTCTGCACCTTACTGCTATTGGGCATCTTGCAGGCGATCGCTTATGGCTTATGGCTTATGGCTTCTGCTATGAATTTGTACGATCGATAAATTACCACCACAGCCCAAAGCTTGCACTCCCGGCACTTTGACTTAAAAAGTGCAACAAATGACCCAGCGCTCGCAATATTACCTCTATTTATTGTAGAATCGAAAGCAGGCGTTTGTATTTATTCATTCATGCACTAAAAAATGTTGTAGAGTCGAGCGGTGCACGCTTCTGTTCAAAAGTTGCACCTCAAAAATCAGCAGACTCTGGCAAGACGGAATAACCAGAATAAAACTTACGAAAAGAAACCGGGTTTTTACAACAAATCTTGGTTTGACAGCGACGAATCTGGTTGCTAAATCGGTTTCTCAACTCCTGTGCATCCCAAAGAGAGCGAAATACGGCATGGCGATTTGGGCGGGCCGTCAATTTTTTGCAGGTGGATGTCGCCCGCCTGCGAGTATTTCTGAACTCAAAACAATCCCGATCCTAATTAGATCCAGCACTAACGTTGTGAACAAAACCCCATCTACTGCCACCGAAGCCGCAAAAACTGCTCGCTCCCGAACCCTGCGAACAGTTCTGATAGTTCCCTTCGTCTTGCAACTGTTCGCGGCGGTGGGACTGGTAGGATATCTCTCATTTAAAAACGGACAGAAGGCAGTCAACGAAATTGCCGATCGACTAATGACAGAAGTAGGCAGCCGCGTCCAACAGAATCTCGGTGCTTACCTGACTGTACCCCATCAGGTCAACCAGATCAATGCTGTTGCGATCGAACTCGGCACCCTCAACCTGGAAGATGTACCTGTTTTACAGCGTCATTTTTGGCGGCAGCTTCAGATATTTGACACCCTCACTTTTACCGGTTTAGGATTAGAACAAAGAGACAACTTGGGGGCAGAAAGGCTCGACAACGGATCGCTGACTTGGAGAGTATCGACAGCAGCAAGTAACTATGATTTCCGCACCTATGCCACCAATGAATCCGGCGAAATCGGCGCAGTATTAAACAACAAAATTAATTTTGACCCGCGCACTCGCCCCTGGTACAAAGCTGCGGTAGCTGCTGGTAAACCCACCTGGAGTCAGATTTATCCCAATACGGCTGGCATTACTGCCTATCTCGGCGCATCTATGCCTTTCTACGACAAACAAGGCAAATTGCAAGGGGTATTGCTAACTAATATTAATTTGTCCACCATTGGTAAGTTTTTGCAAAGCTTAAAAATCGGCGAAACTGGACAGGTTTTTATTGTCGAGCGATCCGGAATGTTAGTCGCAACTTCGACAGGAGAAAGACCGTTTCATACCATCAACAAAGAATACGGAGCCGAACGAGTTAAAGCAATTGACAGTAAAAATACTTTCACTCAAACCACGGCTAAATATTTACGAGCTAATTTTAACGAGTTTCAATCTCTGAAAACGGCGCAGTCACTAGAATTTGATGTTGAGGGGAAAAAACAATTTTTACAAGTTCTGCCTTGGCAAGATGACAAAGGATTGGATTGGTTAATTGTGGTGGTGGTTCCCGAAGCGGATTTTATGGCACAAATTAATGCCAACAATACTGCGACTATTTTGTTGTGCGCTGCTGCTTTTGTCGTCGCGATAATTGTTGGCGTTGTTACGGCTAGATGGGTGACAAAACCAATTTTATCTTTGAACGAGGCTGCCAAAAATATTGCTAAAGGTGAATGGGGCAAAAGTGTAACGCTCAACCGATCCGATGAAGTCGGGGAACTTGCCAATTCATTTAATAGTATGGCGGCGCAACTTCAAGTATCTTTCACAGAAATGCAAGCTTTGAATGCCGAATTGTCTGAGAGTGAAAGTCGATTAAACCAAATTTTGGAAGCAGTGCCGGTGGGTATATTTGTCGCCGAGTCTAGTGGCAAACCTTACTATGTTAATTCTCGCGCTCAGGATTTATTAGGTACAGGCATCATCGCTAATACTGAGTCAGAACTTCGAGAGATTTATCAAGCTTATCTGGCAGGTACCAACGAACTTTATCCAGCAGACAAAGAACCCCTTGCTAATGCTTTTAAGGGAGCCAGCGTTAACGTTGATGATATGGAAATTCGCCAGTCTGACAGGATTATTCCGATCGAGGTTTGGGGAACGCCCATTTATGATGATAAAGGAAAGGTGAGTTATGCGATCGCAGCTTTTGCCGATATCACCCAGCGCAAACAAGCCGAGAAATTGGTAGCGGAATACAACCGCACTCTCGAAGTCCAAGTCACCGAAAGAACCCAAGAGCTCAAAACAGCCTTAGACAACCTGCAAACCACTCAAGAAGAGCTGATTCAATCGGAAAAAATGGCAGCTTTAGGTCAATTAGTCGCCGGAGTTGCCCACGAATTGAATACTCCTCTGGGCGCAATTCGATCGAGTGCCGGAAGTATGACTACTTTTTTAGAGCAAACCATCACCAATTTGCCCTCACTGTTTCAGTCGCTTTCCCCCGCAGAATCTGAAAGTTTTAACACACTACTGTATCGCTCGCTACAAAAAGATCTGACTTTAACAGCTAAAGAAGAAAGGAAGTTAAAGCGGGCTTTGATTCGTCAACTCGAAGACGAAAATATTGACGAAGGGAATGCGATCGCCGACACTTTGGTAGATATGGGGATTTACGAGGCTGACGACTTTCTGTCTCTGCTGCAAAAGGTCGATCGCGATCGCATCTTAGAAATGGCTTACAAACTCTCCGAAATCCAGCGAGGAACCCAAACAATCAATACCGCAGCCGATCGCGCTTCTAAAGTCGTATTCGCCTTGAAAACCTATGGCCGTTACGACTCATCAGAAACGATGGCTGCATCTAATATAACCGAAGGCATAGAAACCGTACTCACCCTGTATCAAAATAACCTCAAACACAACGTCGAAGTCATCCGCAATTTCCAAACAATACCGCCCGTAATGTGCTATGCAGACCAACTCAATCAAGTATGGACAAATCTGATTCACAACGCCCTGCAAGCGATGGACAATCAAGGCACATTAACTCTGGATATCCTTCAGGAAGGCAACAATATCAAAGTCGGTGTTACAGATAGCGGCGCCGGAATTCCATCCGAAGTAATGCCCAAAATATTCGCTCCATTCTTCACCACAAAACCCCCCGGAGAAGGCAGCGGTCTGGGTCTCGATATAGTCAGAAAAATTATTGACAAACATCGCGGTAAAATAGAAGTTGAATCTGTTCCAGGCCAAACTACTTTTACAGTTGTTCTACCTGTCAATCTCTCCTAAAACTTAGTTAATTAGCAAAAATGTCTAAACCAATTATCCTGTGTGTTGATGACGAAAAAGTAGTTTTAAAAAGTCTGAAAACGCAACTAAAATCTGCCTTTGGGAATGCTTATCTTTACGAGATAGCAGAAAGTCCCGCCGATGCTCTAGAGTTAATTGATGAATTCACTGACGACGAAATCTCAGTTATCTTGATTGTATCGGATTGGTTAATGCCAGGAATGAAAGGAGATGAATTTCTGATTCGAGTTCATCAAAAATTTCCAAAAACAGTAAAAATTATGCTGACCGGTCAAGCCGATGAAGAGGCAGTCAAGAGGGCTTTTGACGAAGCCAACCTCCATCGGTGTTTGCAGAAACCTTGGTCGGAATCAGAGTTGATCGAAACCATTAAAACAGCCTTATCATTATGACCAAACAAGTCATTATTTGCGTTGACGATGAAAAAACAATTCTGAAAAGTCTTAAAACAGAATTAAAAGAAGCTTTAGGCAATACTTATGAGATTGAAATTGCCGAAGGAGGTAAAGATGCCCTAGAGTTAATTGCTGAATTGCTCGAAGACGGCTATGAAATCCCTTTGATTATCTCGGACTACGTGATGCCTGACATGAAAGGCGATGAATTGTTGCGGCTAGTTCACGAAATTTCCCCCAAAACTCTCAAGGTGATGCTGACGGGTCAGGCGACTATTGAAGCGGTAGGAAATGCCATCAAACAGGCAAAACTCTACCGCTACATCGGCAAACCTTGGCAAACTGAAGACTTAAGATTGACTGTGACAGAAGCCGTCCACAGCTACAGTCAGGATAAAAAACTAGCAGAACAAAATGCCGAACTTCGGAAAATCAATCAGGAGTTAGAAGTTGCTCTGTCACAGCAATTAAAATTAACAGAAGCTGCTAAACGCTTTGTGCCGAATGAATTTGTCTCGCTGCTAAGCCACGATAGCTTGAGCGACGTTCGACTCGGCGACAGCGTGGAAAAGGAAATGTCAATATTGTTTTCCGATATTCGGGATTTTACGGCTCTTTCTGAGAGCCTGACACCTCAAGAAAATTTCAATTTTATTAATTCCTATTTGAGTCGAATGGAGCCAAACATTATTAAAAATCACGGCTTTATTGATAAATATATTGGCGATGCAATTATGGCTTTATTCGGTCAGAGTGCCAGCGATGCCGTGAATGCTGCAATTTCTATGTTGCACAGTCTCGCTGAATACAATCAACATCGCATGAGTTGCAGTTACGCACCTATTAAAATTGGGATTGGCATCAATACGGGTTCATTGATGTTAGGAACAGTTGGGTCAACTAACAGGATGGACAGTACGGTGATTGGCGACGCTGTGAATTTAGCCTCGCGGCTGGAAACTATGACGAAAAGTTACGGGGTGTCGATGTTGATCGCTCAAAATACTTTTTTGCAGTTGACCGATCCCAAAAGTTACTCAATCCGAAATATCGGCTGTGTTCGAGTAAAAGGTAAATCGGATTTGATGACAATTTACGAAGTTTTTGATGCCGATCCACCTGAATTGAAAGAGCGTAAGTTAGCAACTTTACCCGTATTTGTCGAAGCACTGTATAATTACGCTGCTGCTAAACATCAAGAAGCGGCAGAACTGTTTGCGGATTGTGTACGCAAGAATCCCCTAGATAGGGTGGCGCAAAATTATCTGCAACGCTGTCACGAAATGCACGCAATATTGCCCCAAAGTAATTCTGACTTTATTTAATATAATAAATTGAATACATTCCGGTCATTACCAACTATAAATGAACCGGAAATAGGAAAGAAAGCTTTGGGTTTGAGTCCATAATCTTATCTCAAGAACCCGGTTTTTTTACTCTCAGAGCGAGAAACCAGGTTCCTTTCAAAAATCCTGGGTTGAGCAACAAAAAATACAGTCATACAGCGGGTTGATGAGCGTCTAGTGCCTAGCAGCGTCCTCTCTTCAGAGAACAGTCTCATACGATTTTCCATTTTCCGATTTGAGATTTGAGATTCGTAATGACTGGCATGAGGGTTGGGATCCTGCATAGAGTCGCATTCTTTTTTTGAACTGGTATCAGTTGAGTGAAAGTCGCGACTATCTTGGCAAATCAGTTGAACTGCGGTAAAATAGTGATTTTAATTGACAGCTCTAAAAAATAACACAAGAGAGTTTAAGCGATCGTGAGCAGCCAGCAAATAGTCCCACCAACGGCGAATATTCTTGTAGTTGACGACACTCCAGCTAATTTGCGCCTTCTCGCTGGGATTTTGACAGAACAAGGGTACAATGTTAGACCCGCACGGGATGGAAACCAAGCTATATCAATTGCCCAAACCATTGCTTTGGATTTGATTTTGCTGGATATTAATATGCCGGTGATCGACGGCTATCAAGTATGCGAAAAGCTCAAAGCGGACGATCGCACTCGCGGCATACCCGTGATCTTCATCAGTGCCTTGAGCGATGTACTGGATAAAATCAAAGCTTTTGGCGTCGGCGGAGTAGACTACATTACCAAACCTTTTCAAGTAGAAGAAGTTTTGGCTCGTGTCGCAACTCACTTGAGTTTACAAAATCTGCAAAACAATTTGCAATCTAAAAATGATGAGCTAGCGGAAACTAATGAGAGATTGAATGCTACTTTGCTAGAATTAAAGTCTACTCAAAACGAACTAATTAATTCAGAAAAAATGGCTGCGTTGGGACAATTAATCGCAGGAATTGCTCACGAAATCAATACTCCATTGGGAGCAATTCGCTCTTCGGCGGGGAACATTTTTAAGTTTTTAGAGCAATCTCTACAGCAGTTGCCTGCACTATTTCAGTCTTTATCTATAGAAGAAGCGGAAATTTTTTTAGCATTAATCAATAGGTCGCTCCAAGAAAAACCCAGTTTCTCTGCCAAAGAAGACCGCAAAGTGAAAAGGCTTTTTATCAGTCAATTTAACTCCGAACAAGTTGCAAAACCAGAGGATTTGGCTGATACGATTGTGGACATGAGAATTTATGACAAAATAGAGCCTTTTTTGCCACTGTTAAAAAGATCTGATAGTTTGTATATCTTAGATAGTGCTTATAAAATATCCGGTATGCAAAGAGGTATGCAAACCATAGCAATAGCAGCAGATAGAGCGGCAAAAATAATATTTGCTCTCAAAGAATACACAGGAGGTCAACCGTCGAGCGATAAGAGTTTAGCCAAGATAGGTGATGGTATCGAAACGGTGTTGACTCTCTATCACAATCAAATCAAAAATCGAGTGAATATAGTGCTGAACCTTCCAGAACTACCCCCTGTACTTTGCTATCCTGACGAACTCAATCAGGTGTGGACAAATATCGTCCACAATGCTTTACAAGCTATGGACTATCAAGGTACTTTAACTATTGACGCGATTGAGGCAGGTGAGCAGATAAAGATTACTATTGCCGATACAGGCAAAGGTATACCGTTGGATATTCAAGAGAAAATATTTGAGCCTTTTTTTACAACAAAATCCTTAGGGGAAGGTAGTGGTTTAGGGTTGCATATTGTTAAACAAATAATTGACAAACATCAAGGTAAAATAGAAGTAAAATCACTTCCCAGACAAACCACGTTTACAGTTTATTTACCGAGGAATTAGTAGCACAAAACTGAAGTCATACCATTTGAGATTTGAGATTTGAGATTTGAGATTGGGAATGACTGATGACTATCAGGGTTTGAATCGCGGGCTTACATTTGCATTCTTTCTTGAAACTGGTATTACGGATCGACGGGTAGCTGTTTCTGCTTTCTTTTTCTCCCAATTCCCAATTCCCAATTTCCAATCTCCAATTCCCAAGTCACAATTTTTAGTGTAAAGAGTAAAATGCCTAAACCAGTAATTTTATGTGTTGATGATGAAATCGCTGTATTGGAGAGTCTCAAAGTGCAACTCAAGTCAGCTTTTGGTACTGAATATTCTTATGAACTGGCCGAAAATGCGATGGATGCTCTAGAAATGCTAGAGGAGCTTACTGAAGAGGAGTCTCAAGTTCTGGTGATTGTATCAGATTGGTTAATGCCCGGGATGAAGGGGGACGATCTGCTGATTTGCATCCACCAAAAATTCCCAAAAATCGTGAAAGTTATGCTAACAGGTCAAGCTGATGAAGCTGCTATTGCCAGGGTAAAAAAGGAAGCAAACCTTCATTCGTGCTTGTATAAGCCTTGGTTGGAATCGGAGTTAATTGAGATCATTAAATCTGGGCTTAAAAAAACTTGAACCCACAAGTAATTATAGGAGGTGATGGTGAGCAAACTACGATCGCAAGTCTGAATTAATATTCCGGGGAAGTATTACTACTTTGCGATCGCACGTCACATCCAAGTCTGGGTCAAACATTTAGGTATTGCACTAAATAACTGTTCGATCCTTCGGACTTCAGTCCTCTCTTTGAAGGTGAAGAAGGACTAAAGTCCTCACTGCGAACCTTTTTAGAAGGACTCGCATTGTTCACTACGAATCATAGCTCAAAACTTCGCTGTCCATTGCCAACAATGAAGTTTCGAGCAATCTCCTGCAACCGCAACAGCCCCGACGATATCTGAACAGGGAATTAATTCAATTAAAGACCATTTCGATGATTCTTCGGGGTTTTGTTCAACATTTAATAGTGCTGCGGGTTCTCCTGGTGTGAGGGTCACATCAAACTCATTCAGGGGAATAGATAATCCTTTTCCGACTGCTTTGATGTAGGCTTCTTTCCGAGTCCAGCAGGCAAAAAAAGCGTGGTTTTGGAGATTTTTGGATAGAGAACGCAGCACGGTGTTTTCTAATGGTGAAAAAAACTTTTCAGCAATCTCTAGACAGGGAAAGTTGGGATTTATTCGTTCAATATCGACGCCAATATCTCGATTTTTGGTAATGGCAATTAGCCCAAGTTCGTGAGAGTGAGACAAATTGAAACGCAGGGTATCTCCACTTTGGGCGACGATGAGAGAGGGTTTGCCGTAGGGGTTGTATTCAAAGCTTAGATGGCTGGGATTTATGTGCAGGTAGCGACTCAGAATTTCTCTCAGCGCACCGCGAGTCACAATAAATTGCGATCGATCTTTTGGAAAGTGAAAACGCTCTGCTTTTGTCTGTTCGTCGGTAGAGAGAGTCTCTGCTAAAGTCCGCACGCAAGACGCCGTTTGAGCCAGAGAGACGCGCCAAACATGAATTTCGTTGATGTCTAATGTCAGGTTTTCTGGTGGGGAATTCCACGAAGGAACAACAGCAGTCATGTATTTGCCCTTTTTTTGGGCTTGGTGGGTCAAAATATCGTCTCTGGCGATGAGACTATCGATCGAACTATGGGGGCTTTGGGCGGTGGAAGTTGTTTGCTTGGCGGATGTGTTTCCCGACGTGAAATCGCCAATTACAAAGGATTCTACCATGAGATGTGCTAATTTTTTGCTTGAGTCTGGCGATCGCACTTGCACGCATCGCACGAGTCTCGATATTATTTTGTATTAGGTAGATTTCACGCCCAGAGCGATCGCACTTTTTTGTTGTCAGCGACCTGAAGAAGGAAAATTTAAGCCAATTGGCTTAAACAATTAAGACAAATTGCTAATGTATGTGTTCCCAAAGATGAATATCTTTATTTCAGCTCTCAGGTCAAAAATCCGGAATATTTAGTGTTTGTTTTGCACTAAAAATCCAGATATCCGCTCCCAAGTTCCCTTTTACATAATTACGTTTTTCTGGTTTTTATAGCAAAAATTGTAGCTTTAGGGGGGGGCAAGGATATATTTATTTTTCCTGCGAGCCATCGGGGGCAAAGCTGCCGATCAGCTCGTATTTACAATTTAATAACTTAGGACTCAGCCTAAAAAGTGATTTTACACGCTACTCATAGCCGCAAGTAAGGTGATGCACGCCACACCCTACATCTAGAAGTTCTGCGTCGAGGACTGGAACTGCAACAAATTCCCAAATAATCCGGATATTCACTCTATTTGGTTGTAAAATTAATTACAGTTGTTTTCCTTTGATTCGTTTTGTCAAATAAACTGCGATCGTGATAGCAAATCTAAAGGATGTCTGCTTTTTTCTGTATGCGCGATCGCCAGGATAACTGCCTGCGTATTTACAGCATCATTTTTTTGACAGCACTGAGGAAACAGGAAATACTGTCTGGCGATGCTTGCGAGTAGGCATCCAAATTTTTAAGGTGGATGTCGGCCACCTACAGTAGTACCTGTAACTAAAGTCAATCAAGAAGTATTAGATGGGGCGATCGCTGTTGCCGGACGATTTGCTTGCTATAATACAGCAAAAATCGCTTGCGTGCACTACAGCAAGGCCAAATTCACAATCAGGGTGCTGGGATAACAAATCATAACTTGTTGGGTGCAACTAATTAAATCCAGAAAGTGTTTTCTAAGCAACAAGTTTTTCCAAGCATGACTACTCCTTCAAACATCAAATTTTTACAACCAACCAAATCTGCTGGCAGATTAGTGGTAAAAGCAGTTCGCTCCCTCCCTTTGCGAACAGTTCTGGTAGTTCCATTCGTGGTGCAAATATTCGCAGCAGTCGGAGTTGTGGGGTATTTGTCATTTCGCAATGGACAGCAAGCTGTTAACGAAGTTGCTACCAAATTGCAGGAAGAAATTAGCGATCGCATCTCCGAAAGAATCCAAGCATACATGGCATTTCCCCACCAACTAAATCAATTCAAAGCCAATGCTTTTGAGCTGGGGGATCTCAACTTGCAAAACATTCCGCAAATACAGCGCCACTTCTGGAAGCAACTGCAAACTTTTGACACAGTAAGCGTTACGTATATTGCCACTCCAGGCGGAGATTTTATTGCCGCGAGGCGCACTAATGAGGGAAATTTTTTATTGCAAGAACGCACCGAGCTTACAGACGGCAACATGAATTATTATGCTGCTAACAACCGCGGCGAACCAACGAACTTAGTTAAAGTAAAACCTAAATTTGACCCGCGAGTTCGTCCCTGGTACACAGCAGCAACCGAAGCACAAACGGCAACTTGGAGCAAAATTTACGCCGACTTTACCAGCAAAGGATTGGGAATTACAGCGGCGCAACCGTTATACGACGAATCGGGGCAGTTGCAGGCAATTTTAGGCACTGACTTACTATTTTCGCGAGTTAACGAGTTCCTCCAAAAGTTAAAAATTGGCAAATCTGGTCAAACGTTTATTATTGAGCGATCGGGTGAATTAATTACAACATCAACGCAAGATCCAGTATATTTAATCAAAGGTGAAGAGACAGAAAGAATTCAGGCAACTGCCAGCCAAAACGCCACCATCAGCCTCACTACTAAATACCTGCAAGAGCATTTTGGTAACCTCAACAACATTCAGCAAAACCAACAGCTTAGGTTAAAGATTAAAGACCAGCTACAATTCATGCAAGTTACGCCCATAAAAGATGACAAAGGTTTGAACTGGCTGATTGTAGTAATTATTCCCGAATCAGATTTCTTGGAACAAATTAATACCAACAACAAAACTACTGTTTTGCTGTGTATTGCAGCTTTGGCGGCAGCTATAATTGTCGGTATACTAACAGCTAGATGGGTGACAAAACCAATTTTACACTTAAATGAAGCAGCAAAAAATATTACCAAAGGTCAGTGGGGGAAAACTGTAGAAATAAACCGGAATGATGAAGTTGGCGAACTTGCTAACTCATTTCAAACTATGGCACAACAACTGCAATTTTCTTTTGAGGAAATGCAAAGTTTGAATGCTGAATTATCCGAGAGTAAAAGCCGACTCAACCAAATTTTAGAAGCCGTGCCGGTGGGGATATTTGTAGCAGAACCCAGCGGTAAACCCTACTACGTTAATTCTCGGGCTCAATCCTTGCTTGGTAAAGACATGGTTGACGATATTAAATCTGCTGAAATTGGAGAGGTATATCAAATTTATCTCGCCGATAGCGGGGAAATATACCCTCAAGAAAAAGACCCGATAGTGTGTGCTTTTCGAGGGGCAAGTGTCAATGCTGACGATATAGAAATTCACCAGCCAAACAGGACTATTCCGCTCGAAGTTTGGGGAACGCCAATTTATGATGACAAAGGAAAGGTGAATTATGCAATCGCAGCTTTTACCGACATTACCCAACGCAAAGAATCCGAAAAATTAGTAGCCGAATACAACCGCACTCTCGAAGTTCAAGTTACCGAAAGAACCCAAGAACTTAGAACAGCATTAGAAGACCTACAAACCACCCAACAAGAGTTAGTTCATTCAGAAAAAATGGCTGCTTTAGGACAATTAGTAGCGGGAGTTGCCCACGAACTAAATACTCCGCTGGGTGCGATCCGTTCGAGTGCCGGAAATATGAGCAAATTCTTGGGACAAACCCTCTCCAACTTGCCCGAACTTTTTCAATCGTTTTCTCCCGAAGAAGCCGATAACTTCTTCATGTTATTAAATCAATCGCTGCAAAAAGATATAACTTTGACAGCCAAAGAAGAAAGGAAATTAAAGCGAACTTTGGTAGGTCAACTAGAAGATGAAAATATTGACGAAGCCGATGATATCGCGGACACCTTAGTAGATATGGGGATTTATGAAGCGGATGACTTTATGTCTCTGTTGCAAAAACCCGATCGCGAGCTAATCTTAGACATGGCTTACAAACTCACAGAAATCCAGCGAGGCACCCAAACAATTAATACCGCAACGGATCGAGCATCAAAAGTCGTCTTTGCTCTGAAAAATTATGCCCGACACGACTCTTCAGAAGTGATGATTCAATCGGATTTAGTTGACGGCATAGAAACCGTACTTACCCTTTATCAAAACAACTTGAAACACGGGGTAGAAGTATTGCGAAACTTCCAAGAAATTGAACCTGTACTCTGCTACCCCGATCAACTAAATCAGGTGTGGACAAATCTCATCCACAATGCCCTGCAAGCGATGGATAATAAAGGTACATTAACTCTGGATGTTTTTCAAGAAAGCAATCGTGTCAAAGTGGCTGTCACGGATAGCGGTAAGGGAATTCCTGAAGAAGTTATCTCGAAAATATTCCAGCCTTTCTTCACAACTAAGCCACCGGGAGAAGGCACAGGTTTAGGGCTTGATATTGTCAGAAAAATCATTGAAAAACATTGCGGTACAATCGAAGTTGCATCGGTTCCTGGCAAAACGACTTTTACCGTTTCTATACCCGTCAATCCCGGATAACCTCTTTGAGGGTAGGCATTGCTCTTATCGCTTCTGCAACTTGCGTTATGCGTTTTTTTGGGGACAGTGCCTGCCCAACAAACTAGAGGATACACTCAATGGCAAACAAAGAACGGCTGAGAATAAAAAAGTATGTCTAAACCTGTTATCCTGTGCGTTGACGACGAAAAAGTAGTTTTGAAAAGTCTCAAAACTCAACTCAAATCAGCCTTTGGCAATACCTACGTTTATGAATTAGCGGAAAATCCCGCCGATGCTTTAGAATTGATAGATGAATTTAATGATGATGATACAGCGATCATCTTGATTGTTTCTGATTGGTTGATGCCGGGAATGAAAGGAGATGAATTCCTAATTCGCGTTCATCAAAAATTTCCGAATATAGTTAAAGTGATGCTGACAGGTCAAGCAGATGAAGATGCTGTTCAAAGAGCATTTGACGAAGCTGATTTGCACCGTTGCTTGCACAAACCTTGGTCGGAAGAAGAGTTAATTGAAACCATTAAAACGGCTTTATCGCTATGAGCAAACAAGTGATTATTTGCGTCGATGACGAAACTACGGTTCTGAAAAGCCTCAAAGCTGAATTAAAAGATGCTTTAGGCAATACTTACCGGATTGAAATTGCGGAAGGAGGTGAGGATGCTCTAGAGTTAGTTGCCGAACTTATGGAAGACGGAGAAGAGATTCCTTTAATTATCTCCGACTACGTGATGCCTGATATGAAAGGAGATGAATTATTGAGGCGGGTTCATGAAATTTCTCCCAAAACTCTCAAGGTGATGCTAACAGGGCAGGCGACAATTGAAGCTGTGGGAAGTGCGATCAAGCACGCGAAACTCTACCGCTATATCGGCAAGCCTTGGCAAACTGAAGACTTGAAATTGACCGTGACAGAAGCCGTTCACAGCTACAGTCAGGATAAAAAACTAGCAGCACAAAATGCCGAACTGCGAAAAGTGAATGAGAGGTTAGAAATAGCCTTGGAACTGCAATCACAATTAACTAAGGCTGCCAGACGGTTTGTGCCGAATGAATTTGTCTCGCTACTAAGCCGTGAAAGCTTGGTTGATATCAAACTCGGCGACAGCGTGGAAAAGGAAATGTCTGTCTTGTTTTCTGATATTCGGGATTTTACGACTCTTTCTGAGGGAATGACTCCTCAGGAAAATTTCAAGTTTATTAATTCTTATTTGAGCCGCATGGAGCCAACGATTATTGAAAATAACGGTTTTATTGATAAATACATTGGCGATGCAATTATGGCTTTGTTCGGTCACAGTGCCAGCGATGCTGTGAATGCTGGAATTTCTATGCTACACCGTCTCGACGATTACAATCAACACCGCGTTAATGAGGGCTTTGCACCGATTAAAATTGGGATCGGTATCAATACGGGCAACCTGATGCTGGGAACTGTTGGGGGAACAACGAGGATGGATAGTACGGTGATTAGCGATGCGGTGAATTTAGCTTCCCGCGTGGAAACGATGACGAAAAGTTACGGGGTATCGATGTTAATTACTAACAATACTTTTTTACAGTTAAATGTAAGTGAATACCAAAAATATGCAATCAGAAATATTGGTCGAGTTAGAGTTAAAGGCAAATCTGAGTTGGTGACGATTCATGAAGTATTTGATGCCGATCCGCCGGAAGTTAAAGATGGCAAGTTAGCAACTTTTAATATATTTATAGAGGCTTTGTGGAACTATAGTGCGAGCAAACATAAGGAAGCGGCACAACTGTTTGCTGAGTGCGTTCGCAAAAATCCGCTCGATCGCGTAGCACAGAATTACCTGAAACGTTCTCAGGAAATGCAGTCACTATTAACTGAGGGTAAGTCGGATTTTTTTTGATTGTTTATTAGTCCTATCAAATGCGGTTTGATCGTTCGGAGTTTAGTCTTTAAATCCCAATACGCTTGGGATTATAAAGTCCGATCGGCAAAATGAGAGTGAAAAACAGATACGCTCGATTGCTTCGTTCCTCTCGAAGGACAAATCCTAAGCCAAGCGTATTGCCCTTAAACCCAAGTTTGTAGAACTTTTCCGGCTATTTGCTGTCCCAACCAAGGTGTGTTTGCCGATCGCGATTTCAGACTGCGCCCTTCAACCGTCCAAGTCATGAGCGGGTCGAACAAAATCAGCTCAGCAGAGGCTCCCAGCGCCACCTTCGCGGGGGTTTGACCGAGACAAACGGCGGGGCCTGTACTCAACACTCGCCACAGTTCTAAAGCGGAAAATTCACCAGTTTCTACGAGTCCGTGCCATAACAGAGGTAGCGCTAATTCCAAGCCGATCGCCCCTGGGGGACTATCCGCAAAAGCCACGGTTTTTTCTTCGTAAGTACGAGGATTGTGGTCGATCGCGATCGCATCAATCACCCCATCTTTCACAGCTTGAATTAAGGCTAATTGGTCGCTCAGATTGCCTAACGGCGGTTCGAGGTGTAAATTCGGATCGTAGGGAACCGAAGCAGTTAGAGCATTTTTGCCAGCGGAATCTTGAGAGTTTCCTGAGATTGCGCCGACATTTAACAGCAAGTGCATCCAAGTTACACTCGCAGTCACCGGTAAATCCCGCGCTTTGGCATCTCGAATCAATTCCACGCTTCGGGCGGTTGAAACGCGCATGATGTGCACTCTTGTTCCCCCAGATGCCACTAACTCCAGGATTGCCGCCAAAGCCGATGTTTCTGCACTTGCGGGAATTCCTGGTAAACCCAAGCGCACGGAGACTGCACCTTCCCGCGCGGCGCCATTTCCGGCTAAAGTGCGATCGCACGGCCACAAGGCGATCGACTTATGCAAGGGCTGGATATACTCAAGCAAACGCCTCACCAGAGCCGGATTAGACAGCGGGAAACCGTCCGCAAACCCTACTATTGGAGAGGAGGCCAGCTCCCCCAACTCGGCCATCTGCTGCCCTTTAACGCCCGCTGTCAGCGCGCCCCAAAAATACAAGCGGGGTAGGGAGGGCGATAAATTGCGGATGTGTTGTTGCAACAAGGCTAAACCGGCCAAGTTGTCCACAGGTGGGGATGTATCGGGCAAAATTGCTAGGCGGGTAAAACCGCCAGCCGCCGCCGCCTGCATTAAGGATTCTAGGGTTTCTCGTTCCTCAAAACCCGGTTCTCCGCTATGACTGTAGATATCGGCTAATCCTGGCCCTAAAATTAGGCCTCGGCAATCCCGGACTTCTGTGTCGGCGGGAATTTCGGTGATGTTTTCTTCTATTGCTTGGATCTGATTTTCGGTAATTAGAATGTCAGCGGTGCGATCGATCTTTGAAATTGGATCGATTACTCTTATGTTTTGTAGCAGTTCGCGATTCATATAGAAGGAAGAGGGAAGAAGGAAGAAGGAAGAAGGAAGAGGGAAGAGGGAAGAGGGAAGAGGGAAGAAGGAAGAGGGAAGAACGAACCGCGAAGACGCTAAGGACGCGAAGCAAGAGGGAAGAAAGGCAAGGGTTTCTGCAATTGATGTTTCGTGGTTGCTATTAAAATTCAGACTTTTGTCCGGCGAAGCGTGGGGGAGGGTATTGGTATTCGTGTTAACTTAAGCTTTAAACGTGCTATCAATCTACTGTTTGATAATTAGGCCTTCGATCCCCCCGCATTCTTGCCCCCTACTCCCTCTTAAGAAGCAGGGCGGTTTTATTGTCCGAAAAATAAATCTGAAACTACTGAAAGCATCGCTCAAACGTCGGGTGGCGTATTAGACGCAACTGTCATATTAATCAAGGTACGTAGTTGGGCTTGGGCCCTCTTTATAAATACGTCTAAAGAGGGCTGAAGCCCAACTACGTACCTATTTCTATGATGACTATAAAACCACCCTGCCTACTCCCCCTTAAGAAGGGGGGAACCGGAAGCACTCTTGCAGCCCCCGGATAGTCTGAGGACTTTGATAAGGCTCTTGTCCCCCCCCTTAAGAAGGGGGGTTAGGGGGGATCGAGACTACGCTAACAGCGAGATTTATCAAGGATTTTAGACTTAAGTTAACACCTCAAAAATTACAGTGCTCCGGCTGCTGTTTGATCGAAAACACCGCCACTTAAATGAGTTGTGATATTCATCGCCTGCAATACGGGCAAACCATCGGGGCCGTGGGGATAATCAATCACGCTAACCGCGCCGTTTCCTTGTTTGAATTTCCAGAAATGTTCGGGTTCTAAGTTGAATAGGTGGCAGAGAAGGGCTTTGTTGACGGCATCGTGGGCAACTACAATTCCTGTACCGCTAACTGATTTTACAATTTCTCGCCACGCTGCGATCGCCCTTGTCCAAACTTGCTCTAAATTTTCTCCTTCTGGCATTTGCACTTTTTCGGGAGATATTTTCCATTCTTCGAGCAAACCTGGATAGGATGCTTCTATTTCTGATTCAAATTTTCCTTCCCAAAGTCCGTGGCTAATTTCGCGCAATTCGTCGCGGAGTTCGAGTTGCAAATCGCCGTGATATTTGAGAATAATTTCGGCAGTTTCTTTCGGGCGCAGCATGGAACTGCTGATGGCAAAATCTAATTTTACATCCTTAAGAAATTCTGCGGCTTGTCGAGCTTGTTCGCGGCCGTTGTCGTTGAGTGGTACGTCTATTTGTCCTTGAAATTTACCTGCTCTATTCCAGTCTGTTTCGCCGTGACGCACTAGCAACAAGCGCGGGCCGCTGTGTCCGTCCCTCGGTTTGGGGAAGATTTCTCCGGTATGGGCGGTTAAATTCAGCGATTCTAATTGAACAGCAATTTTATTGTTGGACTCTGTTTGTTCATCGGCAGATCCCAAATTGATGACACTAATTCCGCAATTTGATTGTTGAATTGATTGATAGTAATCTGGGGCGATTTCTGAAGCTGTGGCGATTAGGGCGCGGTTGATTCCGTTGTGACCTACTACTAGAATTGTGCCAGAAGTGTGGCGTGATAAAAGTTCTTTCCAAAACTTGCGGGCGCTAGCAAAAACGGCTAGTACCGGAAAGTGTTCGATTTCTCCTTCGGGGGAGGGGATTTTCATGGAAAATTTGTCGGGATGTTGTTGCCATTGCTGATATGCTTCGGGGAATTGGTCGATCGCCTCTTGACGCAGCATTCCTTCCCACAATGGCAAATCGATTTCCATCAATTTATCAGTTGGCTGGAGTTGTGGCGGATTTGTCAAGCGCGACAGGATGATTTCGGCTGTTTCTTTGGCTCGTTGCAGGGGACTTGTATAGGCGGCATCAAAGGTGATACTGCTCAGGATGTCGCCTACTTGCTTTGCGCCGGCGCGGCCTGCTTCTGTCAAAATTGATTTATCAAGGCGGCCTTGGATGCGACGTTCTTGATTGTATGTGCTTTTGCCGTGACGGACTAAGATAATGCGGGTCATTCGATTTTAGATTTTAGATTTTAGATTTTAGATTTAGCCTGTTACTGAGTCCGTGGGTGCTGGTGCGTACCTTACCCAGTCTTCGGGTGCGAGGCGAGTCAAAAAGATTAACCAGTGAAATTTTACCAGGTGGCGGGATACTCTCGGCTGCAACGACCTATGATTAAAGATGGGAAAGAGTTAGACACAGATTTGCGCGGGACGGAAAACCAGGAATGACACTGAAGCGGATAATTTTAGGTATTTTAACGGCGATCGCGATCGCTCTGGTCGGTTTATCTTTACTTGCTAGTTGGAGTGAACCCCAAATCCAAAGCCGGCTGGAACTCTATCAGACAAATTTGCTGCTGCACGCCTCGGAGTGGCAAGGAGAAAATAATCAGGGTGCTAATTTAAGTTCGGCGCGCAACAATATTATCGGTTCCGATCCTCTAAATACGGCTTTAACGCAGTATAAAGACGCGCGAGATTCGACTCAAAAAACTCTCGAAACAACTCAAGCACAATTCAAACAAATTCCGCCGACTCTCGTCTCAAAGTCGGAAAATTCTGCTCTCAAATCGGCACAACAAAAGGCTGTGCAAGAGTTGACAAGCCAACAGTCAGCGCTGCTAAACGAACTTGACTTGCGATTGGGAGTTTTGCAGGCAAGCAGCGGCAAAACGAAGGAGGCGATCCAAACTTGGCAGGGTTTAGTTACGCGGTACAAAACTGAAATTGATGCCGATCCTTCCGTGGTAACTGCTCAGGTTTTAACGGGAATTTGGAGCAATCCGCCTCAACTTTTGCCGGATGCTGAGCCGCGCATTCAAAAGTCTTTGGATGGGTGGTTTCGCTATCGCGCTCTAGCACAACTTTACAAGCTGCAAGAACGTTCTAAAGAGCTGGTGGCGCTGCAAGCAGCAGAGCAAGTAACGGCTGAGCAAGCTATAGAAAAGTTGGCAATTGTTGTTGGCGTTCCGGCTATATCTCTTTGTATCGGCACGGTTTTGCTGGTTGGTTTGAGCGTGCAGTGGCTGTTGCAGCGCCAGCAGTTAGATAAGGCAGGTTCGGGGCCGCTGTTGGCGCGCAATGCCAGCTTGACTTGGGATGTGCCTTGGGATGGCGAGATTGTTTGGCAGGTGCTGGTGGTCGGCTTTTTCTTTGTCGGGCAAATCTTGATTCCCTATTTTTTGCTGCCAGTTTCTCTAGCTGTTCTTAAACTGAACCCTGCTACTTTTGACGGGCGCGAAAAGGCTTTTTATATCTTTGCTACTTATTTGTTGCTGTCGGCTGGCGGGCTTTCGGTACTGTATTTTTCGGTCAAGTCTTTTCTACCTTTACCTGATGGTTGGTTTCGGATAGATTGGCGGGGAAATTGGTTTTTGTGGGGGTTTGGCGGCTATTTTGTGGCTTTGCCTTTGGTGGTTGTGGTGTCGCTGATCAATCAACAATTATGGCAGGGACAAGGCGGCAGCAATCCGATTTTGCCGATCGTCCTTGAAGGTAGGGACAACGTGGCTCTGGCGGTGTTTTTCGGCACTGCTGCGATCGCCGCTCCGGTTTTTGAGGAAATCGTGTTTCGGGGCTTTCTACTGCCTTCTCTGACTCGCTATTTGCCTGTTTCTGGGGCGATCGCAGCTTCGGCTTTTTTGTTTGCGGTGGCTCACTTGAGTGTCTCTGAGATTCTGCCTTTGGCGACTTTGGGCGCGGTGTTGGGGTTTGTGTACACGCGATCGCGCAATCTCCTCGCCCCCATGCTTCTCCACAGTCTTTGGAATAGCGGAACTCTCTTGAGTCTGTTTCTTTTGGGCGGCAGCGCGGGTTAATTCGGGCGGTTGTTAATAATTGTGAATAAACCGGGCTTTTGTGACATCTATCGGCATTGTCTGCTGAGGTGGAATTTGGCGATCGCCCGGTCGCTGACTTTAACGGAAAAACTTGCTTTAACATTGAAGTAATATCTTGTAGGTCGATCGATGTCAGGTTAGCCCGGGCGATCGCACCCAACCGAGCGTGACCATTCTGCTAATTTTTATGTTAAATTTAAGTAAGGATGAGGTTTCAAACCAATGAGCAATTTCAACAGCCACAAGTTAGAGAGAACGCCAAGTTGGATGCGTTTCGCACCCTACGCAGCCCTAGGCATTTTAATATTTTCTGTCAATTCCGGTAGCGAACTCAATTATTTCTTGAGAGGCTACTCAGTCATTCTACAGGCTCAAGCCGGTATAGTTCTGCTGTATTTTGCGATGTCCAAGTTTCGCAAAAACCCAAATAAATGAGTAAAAATTAGAATTAGTAATATTGCTTGCCTCGATCGCATTCGTTGTCTATCGCGTTCGTTAAAATAAAAAACTGGGGAAAGGGAAAAATGGTAAAAGATAAAACCGTAGCAGTTGTGTTAGCTTTCTTTATCGGAGGTTTCGGAGGCCACAAATTTTATTTGGGCAACAATGTAGCAGGAGTATTCTATTTGCTCTTTTCGTGGACATTAATTCCCTCACTGATCGCATTTTTCGATTTCATTGGGCTGCTGCTGATGTCGGAACCAGCTTTTAATGCACAGTACAATGGCGGAATGTTGCCGTCTGGGTATGCCCTCAGAGGGGCAAAAGATGTCACAGGGGCGATCGCAGAATTGAAAGGACTTTACGATATGGGCGCAATTACCGCCGAAGAATATGAAGAAAAACGCCAAAAACTGCTGCGGGAATTGTAGTTAAGAAGGAAGAAGGAAGAAGGAAGAAGGAAGAAGGGAAGCCACTATCAAAAGGCTGGGATTTACACAAGAGTCAAATATAAACCAATACGCTTCAGTTAAGCCCGGAGATCCCCCCTAACCCCCCTTGCAAAGGGGGGGACAAGATATTCTCTTTCGTCCCCCTTCTTAAGGGGGATTTAGGGGGATCTCCGGGGAAGAAACATTTTTAAGTGAACCGTATTGAAATCTAAAGTCGAGCGAGGATAGAACTAAAGTGTCTCAAGATTTATACTGGCTGCGTCAAACTCCAAACTGGGTGTGGTATTCTTTTATTCCGTATTTTGGCGGATTGGCGATCGTCTATGCAGGGCAAAAAACAAATATTCGCAGTTGGATGGGATGGGGTGTTTGCTTTACTTTAGCAGCACTAGCGCTATCTTCTTCAGCTAATTTCGGCACCCTCGTTTGGATAGCTCAAATTGTCACAGCCTTTGCTTTGAAAAAGCGCTATCTGATCAAAACCGCACCCAGAGGCTTGCTGGTTCCTGCAACTGCGACAAATGCCGAAGAACTAGCCAACGTGCGCGGCAAAATAGATATTAACGAGTGTACCAAAGATGATATGGTCAGAATCTTGGGTTTGCCGATCGTCTACGCTAACGATATTGAATCTTTGCAAAACGAAGGCTACCTTTTTACCCACGCCGAAGAGTTATCGGAAATCGCCGGAGTACCCGAAAGTCACGTCAGACGCATCGCCCCGATGATTTGCTTTAGCTACAATTATCAAAAAGAATCGCAGTTTACTTGGAAGCGGTTAAACATTCTTTCGCCGTCAGAGTTGATCGAAAGCGGTTTAGATGGGGTTGTGGCTGAAAAAATAGTTAGAGAAAGGCAAAGCAAAGGCGCGTACAAATCAGTTGTTGATGTCAAGCGGCGGACGGGACTGCCTTTTGATTCCTACCGCCATATTTGTTGATTTGTTAATTGGTAGTTGTTAAGCTGTTGTGGATTTAATTTTTATTTTGAGGGCGGGCGAGAAGCCCACCCCACAAGAGTTTGATGCACGCAGACCTCAGAAACCCGGTTTCTGACTAGATTTCTTGTGACTCGACCCAAAACTCGTAGAAACCGGGTTTCTTGCTCCCCATGCGTCAGCAATGAAAGTGTCCAAATTGTTGAATTAGGAACAGCTTATGACAACAAAATTAGAAGTTGACCGACATAAATTGTATGATACCGATTACCTCAGATGGATTGAAACCACTGTGGAAAAGTTGCGGTCTCGCGACTACTCAAATATCGATTGGGAAAACTTGATTGAAGAAATAGAAGACATGGGCCGAAGTGAACGCAGGAGTTTGGAAAGTAATCTTGTGGTAATTATCCTGCACTTGCTGAAGTGGCAATTTCAACCCGATCGCAGAAGCGGTAGTTGGAAAGCTAGCATTGCTGAACACCGTAGACGTATTCGCAAAGCTGTGAAAGATTCATTAAAGTCGGCGACCCTCTCACGAGAGCCGCCGCTCTCCAAAACCGTGCGTGAAAATTTCTCTTCACACGGCTCCTCAGTGACTTGGTGCTTGTCACGCATTCCTCATTACCAACATATCCTCATCCCAAAACCAATTCAGTTCGGAGGGTGGTTTAGGCTCGGCACTGTTACAGCCAGATTTTCTGCCAGGACTGCCATCACTGGTAGTCTTTGTGTCGTGGCAATGTCTGTGTAGAAGTTGCCAATTTTTATAATCATCCTTTCCACCTTGCGATTTGGGGATAATATGGTCAATTTCCATCACATCGTTTTCACGGAAAAACAATCCACAGTGGGCGCATTTTCCCTTTTGCCATTTCAAGAGTGATGAGACTCTTGTAGGCATTTCTGGGTTGTTGCCCATTCTTGTACTCCAATAAACCAGATTCCCGTCAAATGGGGACAGTTTGCCTTTGACTTTTACATGACGCACTATTTTAATGCGGGCATGGTCAAGTAACCGAAGTGGGTTTTTCCCAACTTCAGTGGTTGCAAATACCCAGTTATCATCGCCTATGGAGTGCCAATATTTCTTTGACACCCATCCCTTTGATTTCTTTGGGTGGCGGAATTGTGCCCAAGAGACAAGCTTTTGATACACTAGGTCATCTAACTGAGCGTAGATTTCCTTACTTATGACAGTCGAATAGAAGTTAGCCCAACCCCTAATGATAGGGTTTAGTCGCTTAATTAGCGCCGCTTGCGGTGCTGACTTATGGGAGTCAATTACATCTGACAGACGGTCATAATGTGCCTTCACTTTTTCTTGACTTGGGGTAATGATGGTCTTAAAACCGAGTAATTCCCCTTTCGTATTTTTACCTGTATGGTGTTTCCCTTTGGGGAACTGACGTATATTAAATCCAAGGAAGTTGAATCCTGGCTTTTCCTCAACAAAAGTTGAAAGAGTGTGCGTCAGCCGAGTTTTACTGGGTTTTAATTCCAAGCCTATGCCCATTAACCATTCCGAGATTATTTCCCGGCATCTTTGAACAACGGTTATGTCTTCATGGAGAATCACGAAGTCATCGGCGTACCTGATTAAAGTAGCTCCTGGCTGATAGCCAGCGTATTGACCTTTCTTGACAATTGTGCCACTAGGAAAGGCGCTTTTTATCCGGTTTTCCATCCCGTGGAGGGCTATATTTGCCAAAAGCGGCGAAAGACATCCGCCTTGTGGCGTTCCCTCAGATGTAGGAAACAACTGCTTACCATCCATCACCCCCGCTTTTAACCATGCACGAATTTGACGGCGAATGGTGGGAGATGTATTCAGTTTTAAAAGCAGTGTTTCATGGTCGATACAGTCGAAACACTTCGATATGTCAGCATCAAGTACAAACTTTTGTTTATACCTGATGGAGTTAAAGATTGCTTCGATTGCATCATGACATGACCTTCCGGCTCTGAACCCGTATGAGTTTGGTTCAAATCGCGCTTCCCATTCTGGTTCTAATGCCAGTTTGACAAGCGTTTGCAAGGCGCGGTCATCCATTGTAGGTATTCCTAAAGGTCGCTTCTCGTCACGTCCAGGCTTGGGAATCCATACACGCCTAGTCGGGCTGACCTTAGAACCCAGTTTTATTTGATTTATCAAGGCAAGACGGAGATTAGGAGTCAGCGATTTAACGCCGTCTACACCTGCTGTCTTTTTGCCGCAATTATCCTGGGTAACTCTACGAACCGCTAACGCTCTTGCTGACCAAGAATTCATCAGCGTTTTTTGGAGTCTGCGATATGTTTTTACATCGCCACGTTGAGAGGCTTGATAAATTCTCTGTTGCAGCTTATACACTCTACGTTCTAGCTTTCGCCAGTTAATAGAACGCCATTCCACCGTAGTCTTTAAACTCGTATTAGACATATTTACTGCTACTGGAAACTTTATTTTCCAAATCACCGTGATTCTGTCTGCCTATCCTCACCATTACAGTCAGGCGTTTTGCTTTTGAATCAATCTTGCCTACTCTTCGTATTAGTTAGCACCTACTCAATCATTGAAGACTGAGAACGGACGAGAGGTTACTTCGTTTCTGATAGTCATTGTTTGAGTTTTTAGAGCGGTACTATCCACCGGGTTTAGAGGAAGTGCTTGTTGGTCAACCAGGAACTTGCCAACTCCCCATTATCCTTGCCCATTTTGGGACTCCCAACGTAAACAGCCTGATTTCGCTGGTTATTCATGACGATGGTTCAAATGTACCTTTGTATTCCTACTCATGAACTCTTGCTCGGTGTTTACCAGGTTAGGCTTCCAGTATTGACACCTTTCACCCCCGCTTCAGGGATTGATGGCTAGTCGCTACCCTGGGGGACGCAATTCTTGACTGCGCTCTGTGTGCTTTCACTCCTGCACCTGGAGGGTGGGACTTAGTTTTCTAGGATACTTACCTCACCCACATGACTATCAAATTGTCTTGCCGAAGCCTCTTCTTTTGGGAGAAGATTCTTGTGTAGCTTGCGGGTAATCCTCTACCCATTTCAGGGTTAGTTTCTACCCAACGAATCGCACCCCCAGTCTAAGACCATATCTGGAAGAGGTGTTAGCTGAATGTTATGCGGATGCAGTAGAACAAGCAAGTGCTGAAACTGGGTTGTCGATAGAGACGTTTCCGCAATTGTCCGTTTATACTTCTACTGAGGTTCTAGATTCCAACTTTTTGCCCGATGAAATAATCTCAAAGTAGCATCGTCTGAAAATCCGATCGCCAGATCGTAATTAATCCCATATCAAAAAATATAATACCCAGATTTCCGACAACTTCTCCCAAGTCAGGGATCTAAAAAATTGTGGACTAGACAATGCTTGGAATATTGGTGCTATTCTACAGAATTATTAAAATGCAAAACGACACAACAGCAGATTACCCCTAAAATCACACTTATGTCTGACTCTCCTCCATCCCAAACTCCCCCAGAAACCGCAGCAGACAGTCCTCAAGCAGACAGCCGCAGTGCCAAAACTCGGCAAATGTTGGGTATGAAAGGGGCTGCTAGCGGGGAAACTTCCATCTGGAAGATTCGCTTGCAACTGATGAAACCGATTACCTGGATTCCCCTGATGTGGGGCGTGGTGTGCGGGGCGGCTTCTTCGGGAAACTATGTTTGGAATTTAGAGAATTTTGCGATCGCCTCCGCTTGTATGTTGATGTCAGGGCCTTTGCTGGCTGGCTACACTCAAACTTTGAACGATTTTTACGATCGCGACATCGACGCCATTAACGAACCCTACCGCCCGATTCCCTCCGGTATCATCTCGATTCCCCAAGTAGTTACCCAAATTTTGGTATTATTAGCCGCAGGCATTGCGGTAGCCTATGCTCTAGACTTGTGGGCGGGTCATGAATTCCCCATCATGACTGTTTTGACTCTCGGCGGTGCATTTTTGGCTTACATCTACTCTGCACCACCGCTGAAACTCAAGCAGAATGGCTGGTTGGGAAATTATGCCCTAGGTGCTAGCTACATTGCTCTGCCTTGGTGGGCAGGTCAAGCTTTGTTTGGTACACTAGATCCCACCATTATGGTTTTGACGCTGTTTTACAGTTTGGCAGGACTGGGAATTGCGATCGTAAATGATTTCAAAAGTGTCGAGGGCGATCGCCAATTAGGGTTAAAATCTTTGCCAGTGATGTTTGGCATCGGCACCGCAGCCTGGATTTGCGTGTTGATGATCGACATATTTCAAGCAGGCATTGCAGGCTACCTGATCGGCATTCACCAAAACCTTTACGCTGTCATTCTCCTGCTGTTGATCGTTCCCCAAATCACTTTTCAGGATATGTACTTTTTGCGTAATCCCCTGGAAAATGATGTTAAATATCAGGCAAGTGCTCAGCCTTTCCTGGTACTGGGTATGCTGGTAGCGGGTTTGGCACTGGGCCATGCTGGTTGAGAAAAATTTTGAGTTGGCAATTTTGAGTTAAATATTTTTAACCAAAAATAAACAACTCAAGATTATGCACAGTTTTCTTGAAGAAAAAATGTCAAATTAAAAATTAAAAATTGAAGGGGGTTAGCCTTTTTAATTTTTAATTTTTAATTTAAATTGATGAGGTTTGAAGGTCTGAACGTGTCAGAATTTTTCTCAAATATCAAGGATAAATTGAGTAAAGTCACTAAGGGAGTAGGCGATAATTCCGATCTAGAATCGCCAAATGCTGCCAATAGCACCGGGCTAAACTCATCGCAATCCCCGCCTGAATTGTCGGGGCGGATAACTGGTGAGCGATCGGAGTATGTGATATCAGAAGATGCTGAACCTCCAGAAGAGTCAGAATTAGCATCAGAATATTCCTACTCAGAACAGGATGAATTTCCCATAGTCAAGCGCGATTGGGAAGGATTGAGGCGCTTAATCGTTTGGTTGGAAATTGAACCTCAAGTTAGCAGCTTGCAAGAAAAAGGCAAGAGATTGTTGGGGCCGGGCTTGAGTTTGCTGGGAAATAAATTACCAGAACAATCTCATAGTAGCGAGTTGCCGGAAAATAGCGCACCGCCAAATACCGAACTGCAAATAAATACCGAACTACAGGAAAATAGCGCACCGCCGAATACCGAACTGCAAATAAATACCGAACTACAGGAAAGTATTGCACCGCCGAACACCAAACTGCAAATAAATACCGAAGTACAGGAAAATAGCGCACCGCTAAATACCGAACTGCAAATAAATACCGAACTACAGGAAAGTATTGTACCGCCGGAAGATAGCGCACCGCAGAAAAATACTAAAAAACGGCTCTCCAGGCGCCCTAAATTTTGGATAGGTTTAGGTGTTCTCAGTATAGGAAGTGGCGCTTTAATCTACGGTTTGTGGATTTTATACACCTTAGACAAAGGTTTGCCGGATGTTAACGATTTGTCGGCTTTTAACCGCGACGGGACGCTGACAATTAAGGCGGCTGACAATACGATTTTGTTGCAGTCGGGGCCGGCAACTAGAGATAAGCTGAAACTTAAGGAAATTCCCGAACTGTTGACTAAAGCTTTTATTGCGATAGAAGACCGCCGTTTTTACGAACATCGCGGGGTGGATTATCAAGGTATTGTGCGATCGATCGCTTCTAATGTGATAGCCAGAGATTTGGTGCAGGGCGGCAGTACAATTACCCAACAATTGGCCCGCGTGGTTTTTCTCAATCAGGAAAGAAGCCTTAAGCGGAAGGTTCGGGAAGCTCTTTTAGCTCAAAAAATAGAGCGGGAGTTGACTAAAGAACAAGTCTTAGAAAGATATTTAAATCTGGTTTATTTGGGTTCAGATGCTTACGGAGTGGCGGATGCGGCTTGGGTTTTCTTTAGCAAACCCGTCGATAAATTAACTTTGGCAGAGATGGCAACTTTGGCGGGTTTGCCGCCTGCCCCGAGCGAATATTCGCCTTTAGTTAATCCGAATATTGCTAAGCAACGTCGCAATATTGTGCTGCAACAAATGCAGGAAGCGAAGGTAATTACAGAGGCCCAGGCGAAGGAAGCCCAGGCGGAACCGATAAAAGTGAAACAAAGTCAGCCGAAACGATTTAAAGTAGTCGCGCCTTATTTTGCTAGTTACATTCGCAAGGAATTGCCGCGCTATGTTTCTAAGGATGCTTTGGAATCTGGTGGTTTGACTGTCGAGACGACGGTGGATTTGAAGTGGCAGAAAATAGCGGAACAAGTTATTAAAGATGCGATCGATGTTGATGGCCGCCGTCAGGGTTTTGAACAGGCGGCTTTGGTTTCAATAGAAGCTAAAACTGGGGAAGTTAAGGCCCTGGTAGGTGGCGGAAGTTTTAAAGACAGTCAGTTTAATCGGGCTACGCAGGCTTTGCGGCAGCCCGGATCGACTTTTAAGGGGTTGGTTTATGCGGCGGCTATGGGGGCGGGTTTTTCGCCTTACGACAGCTATGAAGATGCGCCAATTATTATCGACGGCTATCAACCGAATAATTACGGGAAAAAGTTTAGCGGTTGGCGATCGATCTCTGATGCTTTGACGAGTTCGGTAAATGTCGTAGCTGTCAGAGTGTTGATGGATGTCGGGTTTGAACCGGCGATTAAATTAGCCCACGATATGGGAATTAAGTCTAAATTAAGTCCGATTTATTCCCTAGCTTTGGGCTCGTCTGAGGTTAATTTGCTGGAATTAACTAATGCTTACGGTACTTTAGCGTCGGAAGGTAATTTTATTGAAGCCCACGGAATTACTAAGGTGATCGATCAGCGGGGAGATGTGATTTATAAGGCTGATTTTAAACCGAAGCGGGTTTTGGATAAGGATAGTGCGGCAATTACTACTTGGATGTTGGAGGGTGTGGTGACTGGTGGTACGGGCGGGCCTGCTTCTTTGGGCGATCGGGCTGTGGCTGGTAAAACTGGCACTTCGGAAAAGGTGCGGGATTTGTGGTTTATCGGTTACATTCCGCAGGTAGTAACTGGGGTTTGGTTAGGGAATGATGACAATTATCCGACGGGGGGAACTAGCGGTACTGCTGCTTACAATTGGCGCGATTTTATGAGTAAAGCTGTGAAGGGAATGCCGGTGCAGGAGTTTCCCAAGTTGCCTAAGTTGGAGGGCCGCAAAGGCAGTATTAAGGCGAAACCCGTCGAACCGAAGGAGATTATTCGAGGGATGATTATGAATGACGATGGTGCGATCGTCCCTTACAATCCCAATCCCGAACCGAAGCATCGCGAACCAGCTTATCAAGAACCAGCTTACCAAGAACCAGCTTACAAAGAGCCGGCTTATCAAGAACCAGCTTATCAAGAACCAGAGCGTTATCAAGAACCGAGATATTAAGCAATAATTACAAGCAATTGCGATGTGTAGGGGCAGGTTCACCAATAATCCTTAATGAGTACCAACAATTGAAATAAACCTGCCCCCACCCAACCAACAATTTAAATGTACATTGGATTGATTGCAAGAATTGGAATTGGGAATTTTTAACCGCAGATTATGGCAGATTAACACGGATTAACGCAGATGTATTTGCGGACTTCAATCCGATCGCAATTTAATCTCGTTTCAGCCGCACCATAAAAAAGCCATCCATTTGATGCTTGTGCGGCCAAACTTTGACCCATCCTTCTGGTGATGGCTGGACTGGTAAATCAATGGTTGGCGGTTCGATTTGCCAGTCAGGATTGCTATCTAAGAACGATCGCACAACCTGTTCATTTTCCAAAGGATGAATCGTGCAAGTTGCGTAAACTAAGACGCCGCCGGACTTGACAAATGTCGCTGCATTTGCTAGTAATTCCGATTGCAGTTGCGATTGTTGTTGAATATTTTCGGGAGTGTGTCGCCAGCGGGCGTCGGCGCGGCGGTGGAGGGTTCCGAGGCCGGAACAAGGTGCGTCTAATAATACTCTGTCTGCTAGGTTGATAAATTCTGGGAAGTGGCGGCTGTCTCCGGTATGAATTTTAATAGATTTCATCTGGAGTCGATCGGCATTTTCAGCAAGTTTTTTGAGTCGGCTAGCGGTTTTGTCGCAGGCGTAAATAGTACCTGTATCCTGCATTAATTCAGCGCTGTGGGTGGTTTTCCCTCCCGGTGCAGCGCAGGCATCGATGATGGTTTCCCCCGGTTGCGGATCGAGTAAATGGGTGACTAATTGAGCGCTACTATCTTGAATTGTCCACCAACCTTCGCTATATCCGGGGAGATTTTGAATTGCGCCGGTGCTGCCATTTAGTCTTAATGCTTGGGGTAAATGGGGGATTCTGCTGGTTGAGATGTTCTGGGCTTGGAAGGCACTCTCGATTTGGGCGATCGAGCTTTTTAAGGGATTGATTCTCAGGTCAATTGTGGGAGATTGGTTGAACCATTCGCAGAGTTGTTCTGTTTCGGTTTCGCCTATTTGTTCGTTCCACAATTCTACTAGCCAGTCGGGGAAGCTGTGGAGAATTCCGAGGCGTTGGACTGATGATTTATAGTTAGTAACTGTTAATGGGTTTAAGTCGGTTTCTGTTAAACGGATATATTGCCGCAGCAAGCCGTTGACAAAACTGCTGAGTCCTGATAATTTGTTTTCTTTTGCTAGTTGAACGGTGGTGTTGACGGCGGCGGAGGGGGGAATGTGGTTGAGATATTGGAGTTGATATAAGCCTAAATGTAGGATTGTACGTAGATCGGGCGGTTGTTGGGAGGCTTTTTTGGTGGCTAGTTTGTCGATGATGAAGTCGATCGCGCGCATTCTCCTGACACTACCATAGACTAATTCTGTGACTAAACGGCGATCGAGGTCGTTGAGTTGGGAATTGCGAAAAGTGCGATCGAGGGCGGCGTCTGCGAATGCACCGCGACGGTGGACTTCGCGGAGTGCGAGAAAGGCTATTTGACGGGGATTTTGCATAGTCTAAGATATGGCGGCCGAGAAATCGGGTTTTTTACGATAATACTTCGTTACAGCCCGCAAATTCGATAAAAACCCGGTTTCTTTGTCGGAGTGCATGGGGCCGAGAAACCGGGTTTTTACGATAATACTTGGTTCGTACTCGAAGATTTGATAAAAACCCGGTTTCTTTGTCGAAGTCCCTAAATCCTATGTACTCTTATTCTACCTTTCCCAACACCAATGGTTCTAATAAATTGCGTTCTTCAATGGGAAGTTCTAACAAAACTCGTCTGTCGCCCTTTGTTTCCTTATAGCGGACAGCCGCATTCAGCAGGCGCATGGTAATTTGGAATTGTTCGTAGTTGCTGGTTGGTTCTTGCCACCATTCTAACCAAGTGCGGGCGGCTTTGTCGCTGGCCATTTCTGACATTAGCGCGGGGATATTTCGCACAATTCCCTGTCCTAAGATTGAGAGAAATTTGTATTTTTTGTAAACTGCAATTAGGCTAGTGATGTGAGTTTTAGATATCGTTGGATCGTGCGTGTTTGCGAATAGGTTTCTGATAATTAACTCGGCATCTTGTGAAGCAGCTTCTTTTTGATGTTCGAGGCGTTGGAATGCGTCGTCTAAGGCAACGATGCCTTCATCCCAACGATTTAATCCGAGAATGGCAATGGCACGATTGAAGAAGACATTTGAATATTTATTACCAAGTGCGATGGATTTATCGCAAGATATTAAAGCTTCTTCATAGCGGCCGAGATTATCTAGTACCCAGCCTCGGCTAGACCAAGCCCACTGATAATTAGCATCAAGTTCGATCGCGCGATCGTAAGATACTAAAGCTTCTTCATAGCGTTTGAGGTTTTTGAGTACACTGCCTCGATTAGCCCAATCCCACTTATCATTGTCGTCAAGTTCGAGCGCGCGATCGTAAGATATTAAGGCTTCTTCATAGCGTTTGAGGTTGTTGAGTACAATGCCTCGATTAGCCCAAGCCCACTGATAATTGGCATCAAGTTCGAGCGCCCGATCGTAAGATTCTAAAGCTTTATCATAACGTTCGAGGTTGTTGAGTACATTACCTCGATTAGCCCAATCCCACTGATAATTGGCATCAAGTTCGAGCGCCCGATCGTAAGATTCTAAAGCTTCTTCATAGCGTTTGAGGTTGTTGAGTACATTGCCTCGATTAGCCCAAGCCCACTGATAATTGGGGTCAATTTTGATCGCGCGATCTAAAGATACTAAGGCTTCATCATAGCGTTTGAGATTATTGAGTACAATGCCTCGCATACGCCAAGCCCACTGATAATTGGCATCAATTGCGATCGCGCGATCGTAAGATGCTAAAGCTTCATCATCGCGTTTGAGGTTGTAGAGTGCCCAGCCTCGATTAGCCCAAGCCCACTGATAATTGGCATCAAGTGCGATCGCGCGATCGAAAGATACTAAGGCTTCATCATAGCGTTTGAGGTTGTTGAGTACATTGCCTCGATTAGACCAAGCCCAGTGATAATTGGCATCAAGTTCGATCGCCCGATGGTAAGATGCTAAAGCTTCATCATCGCGTTTGAGGTTGTAGAGTGCCCAGCCTCGATTAGCCCAAGCCCACTGATAATTGACATCAAGTGCGATCGCGCGATCAAAAGATACTAAAGCTTCATCATAGCGTTTAAGGTTGTTGAGTACATTACCTCGCATAGCCCAAGCCCAAGCCGACTTATTATTGGGATCAAGTGCGATCAGCCGATCGAAAGATACTAAGGCTTCTTCATAGCGTTTAAGATTTTTGAGTACATCACCTTTATTAGCCCAAGCCCTCGTATAATTGGAATCAATTTCAATAGCTTTTTCTAAACACTCCAAAGCTTCATCGTGGCGTTTAAGCCTATTCAAACAATGTCCATTTTCCGACCAATCCTTTGCCTCACCGCGACTTGCTACCAACTTCTCCGCATAGGCTAAAGCCGAAACATCATCTTTCTGTTCCCGACAATATTCAATTTCATCATAATAAGCCTTCAGACGCGGATCTTCCTCATCTTTTGCCTCCAGCGCTCGCATATGATATTCTCGATCCATCACAGCATCAAGTGGAATCGGTTCCAAATTTCGCCGATACATAAAATGACCTTCTTTCTCCGCAAAATCAACATCCGCCATCCTCAATCCCAATCGCTGCTGCAACTCTTCCCGCGTATACCAAACCCGAATAAAATCCACAATTAATCGAATCGGTTGATTGCGCTGCTTCTTCACCTCCAGACAAAAACGCATCAAAGGTTCCCGCAATTCATACCACGATTCCCGTCCAATCTCTTCTTTTTTGACATAACCTTTTTCCGACAAATCTTTAAGTTGATTAGACACTGTTTGGTGAGTAATAAAACAGTATTTAGCAATTTCTTTCACTGGTGCAGCACCACCTCGATCGCACAAAAAGTCAACTATCTTTCGTTGCTGATTTGAAATATACTTCATCCGATCCTGATAGTATGGCGTGAGGCTATCCAGCATTTCCATGAACGGTTCCACCAATTTATCCAGCGATTCAGGAGTCATCAGAAAAGCCGAAAAAACAATATACACGCGAGGACTGCCACCAGAAAGGTAATGCACAACTTTTATGCGATCGCGCCCGGTTGGAGTTTGAATAAAAG
Organism: Microcoleus sp. PH2017_08_TRC_O_A; assembly: GCF_020738665.1. NCBI lineage: Bacteria > Bacillati > Cyanobacteriota > Cyanophyceae > Oscillatoriales > Microcoleaceae > Microcoleus > Microcoleus sp. PH2017_08_TRC_O_A. The sequence goes on along the minus strand of NZ_JAEQCE010000023.1, from coordinate 51,483 downwards.
ATGCTAAATCGGTATTCCCTTCTAACTTAGCAATGTGATTCAACAAATCTACAGCATCATCAACCTTAAACTCATTTAATATATGTGAATAGAAGAAACCATAAAAAGGATTATCATAGAGTTTGACTCCATCAAACAAACTTTGTGATGTCGCCAAAATAGTCAAAAACGAATGATTTTGAATGTACGCCCTCAACTGCTTCTGCCCAAAATCTCCCAACCCGCTAAATACGTCCTCTAAATTTTCAACAATCAACAATAGCACCCGATTCCCAACAAACTCTCTCAGCAATTCTGCCGCCTGATATTCAGCTTGTTCCAGCGACAAATCATAAAGCTTTTCAACCTCATCATGTAACTGAGCTTTATATGCTGCGGGATATTCTTGAGCAATTGCCCGGAATATTCCCCGCAATAAATCCAAAAAAGATGCAATCCCCCATTCCTCTTCGCGCAACCACGCAATCAGCAATTTATCCTGCAAATCTTCCATCTTGGCAACGCGATGATAAATCAGGGAAACCAAGTGTGTTTTGCCAATGCCGCGCGGCCCGATTAGTAGTTGAAAATACTTGTTATCTGTTGTGGCGCTATCCCGGATTTTATCGACTAAATAATTTGCTAGTGTGTGACGTTGTACTAAGATATCTTCGAGGGTTTCTGGTGCCATTAAGCTCGGAGTAAATCGAGAGATAAATGTATTTTTCATAGATTGATTCGGTTGGTTATTTAGTATTATTGGTCATTATCAGAGTATTGTCATTGTAAGTATTATTAGTCATTGTCAGAGTATTGTCATTGCGAGTATTATTGGTCATTGCCACTATTATTGTCATTGCGAGTTATGGGTCATTGCCACTATTATTGTCATTGCGAGTGAAGCGAAGCAATCGCCTAGTCTCTGCGATTGCTTTCCTTCGGATCACTTACGCTAACGCTTCGCTCGCAATGACATAGAGAAAGTAGCCGTAAGGTGCGTCGCCCTGAGATTGTTGATTGAATTTATAGATTTTTCAAGGCGACACACCCTACGAGAATATTTTAATTTGTAGGGGCGGTGCCCCCGTGCCCGCCCTCCATGCTCAACATCTCGATGATTTCCAGTATTTTTGAATCAGCGGATAACGAAATTGAAATCCCAAATCACTCTTTTGGATATAATAATCTTTCTGCAAAAGAGTTAACACTTTCCTGGCAATTTCCTTGTCTTGAGTGTCCGACTCTTGCTTGAGACGATTAAACAATTCATCAAATAACAAAGGCTCGTTTGCGACTGCCAAAATATCTAGTAAATTCCTGGCATAAGGACGCTGTTTATCATCGTAATAACTATCGATGCGCTCTGCGTAATGTTCCATCTTCCAAGGATTCATCGGGTCATCCAAAGAATCAGCAATGATTGCTTTAATCGCTGGTATATCCCCTGAACCACCGCGCAATTTGAGTTTAACAATTAAGTGGTGGATGTAGAAAGGAATGTTACTTAATTCATCGGCGATCGCAACAGCAGTTCCTTGGATATCCGGTGTCAAAATATTCTCGCCTTCCAGCAATTTTCGTGCTAAAATAGTTGCATCTTTAGTCGATAGCGGCGGCACATCTTGGGGATACATATCATTAGTCGGGTCGTTTGTATATCCCACTTTTCTCAGATCGGCAATTACGTGATGTAAGCCGATCGAACCTGTATAAACCATTCTAACACGAGGATACATCTGGCGGAGCGATCGCAAAGTATCGAGCAATTCCATCGCCGCTTCATCACCGATGTTACGCAGCATATATGGGAGTTCATCCCAAAAGAAGATGAGTGTGCTGTCTTGATTTTCTACCAAATCTGCGATCGTTTCAATCAGCAATGCTTTCCAGTGAGGCGCGGCAATATCGGGTAATTTGAAACCGCTAAATTCTGCTCCTCCCAATTTGCTTAAAAATTCGTGAGTCTTCTTAGTGGTGCGATTCAAAGGTGTTAAATGTGCTTTGACATCCAGAAAGACTGTGTTGACAAACTCTATGGGCGATTTTACATCTTCCAAATCGCGATAAATCGGCAACTTATTTGCGGTAGCTTCCGATCGCATCTTCTTAATTACCGAAGTTTTCCCCATCCTTCGTTCGGCACTCAACATAACACTTTGCTGCTCTAAAATCCCCCACAAATCAGAAATTAGCTTGTCTCTACCCATGACTTCGGCTGAAGCAATTTCGCCCCCTGGATTCGCTTTCATATTCTTTCCTTAATTATATTTATGCAATTTACTTTTTATATTGTACGTCTATTTTGACGTATATCGGGAATCGACCAACAAAATCGATCGAACTCCTGTGGGATGGGCATCTTGCCCGTCCCTGCTTCCCAGGCTCTGTCTGGGAACCAATATCCAGAGACTCTGCCTCCCTTGTCTCTGATTCGCGGGAGGCAGAGCCTCCGGATCTACCTCCCCAGGCAGAGCCGGAGAATGAGAAAAAAGTATATAAAAATCGGCAAAATCTTCTTGAAGTTTTGTTACAATACGCAAAACTTGATATTTTAAACTATACGGAATGACCTTCTTCAACGCCTCCGAACCCCTAATCCGCTCCAAACAAGAACATCTCGACGTACAAGACCTCGCAGGCCTGTTGCGCCTCCGCTGGCAAGTCGGAAATATTACTCTTTTCTCAGGATTTTATACCCGCATTGACCAAACTTTTCTGCTTTGGGCTTTGGTGACGGCGGGGATTTTTTTTACGGCTCAGTTTGTCCCGCTTAGTTGGAGCTTTCAGGCGATTTTGTGGTCAACAGTGACTCTAATTGGCACTGCGATTATGGCGGTTTTGACTTTGTTTTGGGTAAAGGTTGAGCGGGTTAGCTGGATTCTTTACTCTTGGGCGATTTTGATGATTTCTGGTTTGATTTTGACGGATTGCAGTATTTTTGCGGGTTGGGGATTTTGGTTGCTGCATCTGTGCGATTTGTGGTTGGGGTTGAGCGCGATCGGCTATTTTTGTACTGGACTCGGTTTGCGATCGCGCACTTTTATCCTCATCGGGCTAACTCATTTATTTAGCATACCTCTATTAACATTCGTTGCCCCTTGGCAATATCTAACCACAGGGATAATTATGGCGGGATGTTTGCTGTTACTCTCAGAGTTGCAGTGGGATATGCGATCGCCGATCGACAATACGTTGCTGTGCGAAGAACAAAAAGAATTCAACCGAATTCAACAGCAACGGCGGCAGTTGGGCGCGAATGCAGCCAAATAACTCAAAAATCTTAACAGTCCGCAATCTTATAATTCGCTGAAAACTCACTTAAGCTGCGATCCCCGAACCTAAGTCTGAGAGAGGATTCCAAAAGTGCGATCGATCTCTTAATCAAAACAAAAACAGCATCTTTTAGATCGAAAAAGTGTAAAGAATTCTGTACAACAGGTCACAATTTAGAGAAATCGCAGAGAATAGAAACATACAGCATAAATAAAAAATCAACCTTAACCAGAACAGGAGTTTTGTTGTTTTACCTGTGAATCGCCAACCTAAGGAGAACGGTGTCCGGGAGGCGACTGGCGAAAAATGCTGTACTTACCACGATAAAAGTTAATTCTGGTTGACAGTAGTTGTCAAAACCAAAAAGTGGTGCAGGGTTTTTACCGTTTCCCCTGCTTTGCAGTCTCTGAGGAGAGGCTAAACCCTCTACTAGAACAGCCTGAGGAGATTGGCACACAATTTGACAGGTGGTCAGGCGGATGTTTGAGTTACCTTGTTTAATAAAATTGAGGAAATGCTCGCTTAGCAGCATTGCAGGACTTAGGATTAAATAAGTCCTGCTTTATCATAGGTTCGTAGTAAGGACTTTAGTCCTCCCTCTTGAATTTAGAAAGAAAGGACTGAAGTCCTGACTACAAACTTGTAGGTTATGTTTTACTCGCTACGTGCCTTTTCGCAAAAGGGTGCATCTGGTTTTGGAAGAGGGCGAAGCATGACCGTATATAAGTTATTAGTTCTAATCTCATATTGACTGCGGTCATGCTTCGCCCCTACAGATATATTTGTCAAACCCAGATACACTATCGCAAAATTTCTCGCACTTCCATTAAAATCTGTCCCAACATATTTTTGCCACTGCCATCTTTCCCACAACCCCAATAGTAATCTCCAGGTGCGTTTTCGACTATTTCTTCATCCCCGGTAGCGAGTAAAATTTCGCGGATATCGGCATGAGTTTCAAATTTGCGTAATACGCATTTTCGCATGATATCATCTTTGACTTGTTCCCAATCTTGGCGCAGGGGACGAGAGCGTTCGCGCCCCATTGTTGCTGCATCTTTCGGCGTTTTTGCTTGGCGAATTTGCTCGCAGTGTTCCGTTTGGGGAAACTTTTGTGCTTGAAAATAATGTTCGGTAGTCGGCCAGTATTCTCCGTCTAACTTGAATCCGTGACGGGAAAAGTTAGAGAAACTACCGTATTCGCTGCGAGTGCTGTAAAAGTAGATAGTCATAATGTCTCCGATTTCAACCGCCATAATAACTTGGGTCTACGGCCAGCTTTACCTATCTTGATTCTCCACTATCTTAAACTGCAAATCAATATTTTCAAGATGGGAACCAATGTAAGACAACAAAGCGTAGATAAATACGATCGTTCCCACCATTTCCAAAATTTCCTCAACCGAAGCCAGCAAACCGTAGATCAAAGTTCGCTGACCTACCGCATCTGCATAATAACCGCAAACCATTTCCATGCCAAGCGCTCCACCTACATATATACTGCCTGCGAGTAGAAATAAATCCCTGGTTTTTCGGGGTAAGTGCCAGAGAAACTTGAGATAAGTCAGCCCAGTAACTGCAACAAAAATCGCCCCCGGAATTACCCAAATGAAGTAAAAAAATCCCCCTAAATTCAGTGACTCTCGCAAGTCGTTAATAATTAATATTTCATGCAGGCTCAAGATTTCATCTAAAGAGAATAATACAAAGATGAACCCTAGTGCCTTCCAATGCCGAAAATATCGATCGCCCTGCTTCTGCTTGGCAGCAGCAATAATACCTAGCAAAATCCCGCAAAACAGTAAAGTAAATGACGAGTACCACGAGGGATAATTTATTTCTCTGTCTAAATTAAACAAATGAATCCAGCGTTCGCGATAGTTAAAACCGTAGCGCAGAACTTGTACGGTGAAACCAGCAACAGCAAAGAAGAGCACCCAAATGCTAAGAGAGAAGGCAACTCTCTTTGGCGAAACAGAAATAATGAATTTCATCGACTTTTTGGTAAACTAGAACAAGCAAAATAAAACTATAAAGTAAAAAATAAAAAATGCAAACATCCGCGCTATCCGTCTCTGCTGATTGTTCTGTATAAAAAAATACTAATAACTGAAAATGCGCGTTCAAATTCAAACCTTCACTGTCCGCAAGCGGTTTGCACTTACCATCAGCCGCGGTACAACAGCCCAAAGTACCAATTTGTGGGTAAAATTAACACACGAAGGTATCGAAGGTTGGGGAGAAGCATCGCCCTTTTCCACAGGTTCTAAGCCCCAAACTACCGAGAGTCTGCTAGCAGCATTGCAGGAAGTTGCACCGCTACTAGAAAAGTTTACTCCGTGCGATCGCCAAAAAGTCGAACAAATCTTCACAGAAATCGAGTTACCCTCCGCCGCCCGCGCCGGCATCGACATGGCAATGCACGACTGGCTGGGCAAAAAAGCAGGCTTCCCGCTGTGGAAAATGTGGGGATTAGATCGATCGCGCATTGTCCCCACATCCGTCACCATCGGCATAAATTCGCCGAGGAGTGCGAGAGACAGAGTGCGCGATTGGTTTGGCAAAGATGCGACAGATCCCGCCAGCATCAAATACCGCGCTGTCAAAATCAAGTTGGGAAATCCCGCAGGAATTGAAGCCGACAAAGCTATGTTGATCGCAGTATTAGACGAAGCGCCGGCTAACATTCAAATCAGTGTAGATGCTAACGGTGGTTGGAATTTGAAAGAAGCAGTAGAAATGTGTAGCTGGCTGGAAAAATATAACATCAATTATGTCGAACAACCGCTTTCACCAGTCGCGGATCTGGCTGGATTTTCGGAACTGTACCGTCAATCGCCACTGCCAATTTTTGCTGATGAAAGTTGCTTTAATAGTTCTGATATACCCAAGTTAGCACAGTGCGTCCACGGCATCAATATCAAAATGATGAAATCCGGCGGATTGAGCGAAGCTATGCGGATGATTCACACAGCCAAAGCCTGCAATCTGCAAGTGATGTTCGGCTGCTATTCCGATAGTGCGATCGCAAATACCGCAGCAGCACAACTTTCTCCCCTCGCTGATTACTTGGATTTGGACAGTCACTTGAATTTACTAGACGATCCTTTCAGCGGCGCAGTCGTTGAAAATGGGTGTTTGCTGCCAAATGGGCGATCGGGATTGGGAGTGCAGCGAATTGACCTTGTAGAATAGAAGTATCGTTAAACAGTTGACAGTTGACAGTTGACAGTTGACAGTTGTAGCGTGCGTCGCCACCAACCATCACAAATAAAAATCGACCATTGATGAGCGACGCACCTTACTTACAGTTGACAGTTGATAGAGGAAGCACGAGGTTTTCAGGATGGGGATTTACAGCCAACCCTAAAAATATTCCACCTAAAGACGAGCGTTTTAAAACCATGAATTTCGATCAAAACAAATCTGGAGATACTATGATGCCAGTAGAATCAATAGGACAGGGAATTGATAGAGAAGCCAAGCTTTTTTTTGAAGAACACAAGCCGCCCACTGATTTAATCTTTGATGATGGTGCAGAAATGGAAAGCAACCGCCACCGCATAGCAATGACCGTTTTAATCCGTTCGGCAGAACAAGGTTTAGCTAACCGGAACGATTTTTTTGTCGGTGGCAATATGTTTATCTACTTCAGTGCCCAACAGGTTCGCAATCGGGATTATCGAGGCCCAGATTTTTTCGCTGTGTTGGGTGTTGACGGCAATACTTCCCGACAGGGCTGGGTAGTTTGGGATGAAAACGGACGTTACCCGGATATCATTGTGGAACTGCTTTCACCATCAACGGCTAATGAGGATATAGGCAAAAAAAAGGATATTTACGAGCAGGTTTTCAGAACACCAGATTATTTTGTCTTCGATCCTTTCGATCCGAATTCTTTGCAGGGATGGCGTTTAGATAATAATCAACGCTATCAACCGTTAGTCCCCAACGAACAGGGCTGGCTGTGGAGTCAAAGTTTGGGCTTTTGGTTGGGGACTTGGGACGGAATTGTCGATCGAGAAACAGCAACTTGGGTGCGTTTTTACGACGAATCTGGCAATCTAATTCTGTTACCTGAAGAAGCTGCTCAACAGCAAGTCGAAGCTGCTCAACAGCAAGTCGAAGCTGCTCAACAGCAAGTAGAAGTTGCTCAACAGCAAGCGGAACAGGAACGCCAACGAGCCTCGCGACTAGAAGCCAGATTGCGAGAATTGGGAGAAGATCCGAATGCTTTAAACCAGTAATCGCAAATCACAGCGAACAATCAATTGTAGATTATAGATTGTAGATTGTAGATTTAATCTACAATCTACAATTTTTCAGCTTAAAAGTGAACCAATGACTAAAAACTATCCTATCAAAAATGGCAAAGTTGCTATCTTGTTGCACGAGGGAATTCTCGGCACTTCCGGCAAAACAGGCTTAGCATTTTTGCGCTACAGTGAAGCACAAATTGTAGCAGTAATTGACCGCCAATGTCCGGGAAAATCTTTATCTGAATTAACTGGCATTCCTCAACAATTACCGATCGTTGCTTCCGTTGCAGAAGCACTGCAATTTGCGCCGGATATTCTGCTAATTGGTATTGCTCCATCCGGCGGTGTTTTGCCGCCGGAATGGCTGCCAGAAATTAATCAAGCGGTAGCAGCAGGTTTGTCGGTTGTCAACGGTTTGCACGCGAAACTTGCACCTTTGATAACGGTTCCGTTAACCGAAAATCAATGGATTTGGGACGTGCGTCAGGAACCGAAGTCTGTTGGGGCGATCGCCTCTGCCGCAGCCGCTAAATTAAGCTGTCGCCGCGTGTTAACCGTCGGCACAGATATGAGCATTGGCAAAATGTCAACCAGTTTAGAACTCAATCGCACTTGTTTGCAGCGGGGTTTGCGTTCCAAATTTTTAGCAACCGGACAAACGGGTTTAATGATTGGAAATGAAGGCATTGCTTTGGATGCAGTGCGAGTTGATTTTGCCGCCGGTGCTGTCGAACAAGCGGTGATAACATTGGGTTCTGAATGCGATATTCTGCACGTAGAAGGGCAAGGTTCGCTATTGCATCCGGGTTCGACGGCGACTCTGCCACTGTTGCGGGGCGCGCAACCAACTCACTTAATTTTAGCGCACCGAGCCGGACAAACTCACATTCGCAATCACCCGCACGTATCGATTCCTAGTTTGTTGAAAGTGGTTGAATTGTACGAAATGGTGGCCGCTGCTGCGGGTGCTTTTGTTGGGGCAAAAGTCAGTGCGATCGCTCTAAATACTCATCACTTAACTGACGCAGAAGCGCTGTTAGCAATAGCAGGAATTCAAGCAGAAACGCGATTGCCTTGTACCGATCCGGTGCGGTTTGGCGCGGAGGTGTTGCTGGGGGCGATCGCCAATTGATATGCTACAATAAGTTACAACTAGCTAAGAGCTACAGAAAACTATGACACAAAGCATTCAAGCAAAAACACTGACACTGCGCGATGTCAAAACAAAATTTAACTTCCAACTTGCTGAAGACGAGCAATTCTTCCGGGAGTGGATTGACGATTTACCAGAAATTACTGAGGTCGAAAAGCGATATCTAGACAAAATAAAGGTTGGCTATATTAACAGTGCCGAGTACCCCATGATAGAAGATACCGTAAAAATGGTGGTACTGGCTCCCTTGCTATTTTTAGCAGATTTTTTCCTAACTCCGTTTCACATAGAGTCCGAAAAATCGGTGGAACTTCTTACATTGGATGAAGGTATACTGGTCAGAGGCAGCATTGATATTCTGCTTTTAATTGAATCTTTTTGGGTTGTGGCGATCGAAGCGAAGCGAGCTCAATACTCTCTTGAGGCAGGACTTCCACAGCTACTCTTTTATATGCTGAGTAACCCCAATCCTGACAGACCAACTTTTGGGATACTGACAAATGGCAGCAACTTCAGATTCATTAAATTGGTTAAACAAGATACTCCGCAGTACGCTTTATCTTATGAGTTCGTAATCGATCGCGCCCAAGACTTTTACGAAGTTTTTCGCATTTTCAAACGAATCGCTGCTGTAGTTTCCAGCTATAACTCATGATTGCAAGTTCTTTTTCCTTACCCCCAGAATGCACAATCCGCCAAGCGTCGGAGCAAGATATCAAATCAATTAGAAAGTTAGTTTGGAGTGCGAAACTCGATCCGACTCAATTGCGCTGGGAGCAATTTTGGGCGATCGAATGTGAGGGGAAATTGGCTGCTTGCGGACAATTGCGGAAGTTTACGGGCGCGGAAGAGTTGGGTAGTTTGGTGGTGGCGAAGGATTGGCGCGATCGCGGTTTGGGCATTTACCTGACAAAACATTTAATTCAACAGGCTACAGAACCGCTATACTTAGAATGTTTGGGAAAGCGACTCGCATCATTTTATACTCGCTTTGGCTTTGTAGAAGTTTCTGTGGAAGATTTGCCGCAGTCGCTTAAATTCAAGTTCGGTTTGTCTCAGTTAGGTAAAACTTTATTCAGAATTCCGGTAACAATTATGCAGTATCAAGCAGGTTCTTGATAATTATGACTTTTATGAATTTGAGATTCTGAATTTATGAATTGATTTTAAGTTCGATCTGTTCAATAATTGGGATTACAGGCTCGGTTCGTAGTGAGGACTTCAGTCCTCATCAGATGAGAGAGGGCCCAAGCCCAACAACGTCCGCGAATCTTTCTGAGAACCGCTATATGTATGGATGTTCCGGATTGCCCGATCGACTTTGCGTAAACTCAGGATTCACAGCCTGCGCTAGTCCAGTTGCCTAAATTGGCACAGCTACCAGTCAGATGAGTAGGCTAAAACCTTTAAAAAATCGTTGTTTCCTGGCGGACAAGTGTCCTGTGCCAGTACCAGACGATAAAAGTGTCAGGGCGATCGCACCAAACACATTCGATTCCTGGGAAATTAGTAAGTGTCAAGCAAACGAGTCACAGCCCAATCACAAAAAAGCAACCCCAAAAATAAAACATCTTCACAGCAGCAGTAATGCGGAATCAGCCAATCCCTAGTGTAGATAACCACATCTACCCTTGAGGTAAATCCCACCCACGGCTCAACCACTAAATCGTTAATTCAATACCTCGGAATTACCGAATTTAAACTCCCGCAACCGCTTCTCAAATCCCTTCTAAATTTCAAAAATTCTTGGGCTTCGATCCGGATAAAAGAAGGAAAGACAAGAACAATGAAATATCAGGACAATCAATCAATCTCAACCGAGGAAATGCAGCCTCTCAAATAGCACAAACCGACAATTACACATCCATTTATTGTAACAAAACAGGAGTAAATATTATGTTCAACGTAGTAAAAGCTTTCGGCTCTATCTTCTCCACTCAAGGATACAGCACCGAAGAAGCAGTCGTCGATGAATCGATTTACCCGAATCAAACAGGTCGCGTCCGCTTCCAAGGTAGCTGGTGGCCCGCACGGTGCGATCGCCAAATCACTCTCACACCGGGAGACACTGTTTATGTGATCGGCGTTGACAGCATCACTCTGTTAGTTTCCCTCGTTCCCGCAGACTAAGACTAAATCAGAACATTAACAACCAGGAAATGCGACCTTTTAAATAGCAGAAACAGGCGATTAAAATTCCATATATTGTAACACAACAGGAGTAAATATTATGTTCAACGTAGTAAAAGCTTTCGGCTCTATCTTCTCCACTCAAGGATACAGCACAGCCAACAATCTGTTAATCAAAAATTCGATGAATCGATTTACCCGAATCAAACAGGTCGCGTCCGCTTCCAAGGTAGCTGGTGGCCCGCACGGTGCGATCGCCAAATCACCCTCACACCCGGAGACACGGTTTATGTCATCGGCGTTGACAGCATTACTCTGTTAGTTTCCCTCGTTCCCGCAGACTAAATCAGAGTTTGAAAAATCAGGAAATGCAACCTTTCAAATAGCATACACAGGCGATTAAACTTCGATATATTTTAAAACAAAAGGAGTCAGGGAAATGTTTAACTTAGCAAAAGCTTTCGGTTCGATTTTTTCTATTCACACCTACAGCACAGAAAACAATATGTTAGTGGATAACTACATCAACCGATGAATCGATTTACCCGAATCAAACAGGTCGCGTCCGCTTCCAAGGTAGCTGGTGGCCCGCACGGTGCGATCGCCAAATCACCCTCACACCCGGAGATACTGTTTATGTCATCGGCGTTGACAAAATCACTCTTTTAGTTTCCCTCGCTCCCGCAGAGTAAATGAGAAAGTAATTCAAACTTTTTTACGGTTAGAGCCCCGACTTCTTCAAGAAGTCGGGGCTCTGACTATTCTGTTTTTTAGTGGCAATTTGGCTGAAATACCCCTTTTATTTCTTAGCCCGCGGAGGCGGGCTTTGTTTGTGTAGTAGCGGTTTCAACCGCCGGATTATAGCTACAATAAAATGGCATTTTTGAGAGCTTGTTTGTTGGGGCGATCGCCCATTTGAGATTCGCTACTTTCTGGACTGACTGCTGTTGTTTCTGATGCTTTAGCTGGCGGTAGTGGTTCGAGCAGTTTGGATTGAGCTTCCTGAATTGAAGGGTAATTTTCAGCCCAGGATGAAATCACTTCTGAAAGAACATCGCTTTTATCGGATAAGGGTTCAATTAGCTGCGCTAGTTCAGTTAATTGTGTGGCCGAAAAGAGCGATCGCTGGTGAGTTAATAGTTCGATCAACGAGTCAATCTTTTGTTCGGGGACTGACATGGATTCCCGTTGGATTTTGTGAATTGTTTGCCGCACAAATTCTACAGACAAATCTAATAATTGTGCGATCGTCTCTAAATTCATTCCAAATGCTATCATCCGACGAATGGCTTCTAACTTCGCCTGCTGCCCACCTTGTTCGAGTCCTTCTTCTAAACCTTCTTGCTTGACTTCCTGATAAAATCGAGTTTGTCTGAGTTCGCTTAAATTTAGCATGGTGGCAATTTCCTCGCGGCTTTTTTGGGGGAGTTTGTAGACGATAATTGTTTCGATGAGGTTAATTAAATCGCGTAAAACGGTGGGATCGGACAACTGTTGGCGGGCCATTGCGATCGACTGCCGTGCTTGTTCTGCGGCTGTCTCTGCTGGCTCGATTACCAGTTTAACAACTTTGACTCCCAGCGATCGATCTGCGGCTTCTGGCAATTCATCGAGGTAAATCCGTTGCACCCGCTGACTGGTTAGGAGTTCCTGAAATTGCAGCATCTGTTCGTGTTCGATCCGACGGCTAGGATAGATGACAACCACGCGCCAAGGATTGACGGGTTTGTATTGTCGCAGATAGAGAAAGAGCTCGCCAAAGATGCGGTAGTACAAGTCGGGATCGGGTTGAAACTGAACTTCCGCTAAGTAAAATGGTTTTTCCGGTTCTTCGGTGGTGGGGAGAAATAAGCCATCGATGCGGAATGCCAGTTGTTTGATTTCGCGGGAGGTGAATTCATAGGCGGCGGCTTCTTCTGGAGGGCGATCGATCAGTTCAAAGAAGAAGCTGGGAAATTCCTGAAACAGGCTGTAGAAAATGGTGTCTGTTTTCATGAGTTGTCGATGGGAATCGAAGATTGGTATTATACCATGCCAAGAGAGGAACAAACATAACGCAAGAACCCACAATCGGGGAAATTGATTTTTAGGCTTGGCAACATTTTATGCTATTGTCTAACTTTGTTTTTACAGGAAATTTCGGATAAAATGGTCGATAACAAAGATACTACAGAAGTGCCTTTACGACCTCTTGTTTGGATGGGAGACTCTCGCAAAAATATCCGCGAGTTTCCTGAAGAGGTACAAAAAGCCGTAGGTTATTCCCTACAACTGGTGCAAGCTGGGGAAACACCTTTGTCAGCCAAGCCCTTTAAAGGGGTGGAAAGCGGTGTGTATGAAATCGTCAAACGTTACGATACCGATACTTACAGGGCAGTTTATGCTGTAAAGATTGGTGAAAAAATCTATGTATTGCACGCTTTTCAGAAGAAATCAAAGCAAGGGATTAAAACCCCACAGGCTGATGTTGACTTAATTAAAAAACGCTATCAAGACGCACTAGCTAGGGAGGAACAATTATGACAGAAGAAACTATTTTTGAAGAAAGCAGTGGTAATGTATTTGCTGACCTTGGATTGGCAGATGCTGATGAACTTTTTGCGCGAGGTAAAATCGGTATTCAGGTACTTCGCCTGTTAAAACAGCGCAACTTAGAACAGCGTGAAATGAGCGAATTACTTGGAATTCCACAGCCAGAAGTATCTCATTTAATGAACGGAGAGTTTCAACGGTTCAGCGAAGGAAAACTACTGATTTTCCTGAAGCGACTCGATACGGAAATCACCTTACATCTTCGCCCTCGTAATGGGGGAAATCAATCTGCTGAAACTGTGATATTGCTATAGGAATTGGGGAACCGATCGCCCTGTTGAATTTTTTCGCAAAGGCGATCGGGGCTTCTAGCTTTTATCTATTTGACTCGTCTCTCTCATCTTTCTGCAACTCTGTCAGGATTAGAAAGCACAGCTTGAGCACAAAGAGCAGAAGTCCTGCTTGGGGATTGAGGCAAGTGGCAACGCCCACCACTGCAAACTCGGTTACTTTCAGCAGTTTCTTTTTGTTGGACAGTTTCATCATCAGTAGTTTGAAATCGACTCTTACATCGTTTCAAAAAGGCTCGGAAGCATGGTCAGGGTAAGTGTTTGACTATTTGTCAGACTTGTCAGACTTGTCAGACTTGTCAGATTTGCCATAATTGAGAGGATAAATTTCTAGGTTTGTTAATGGCACGGCGAACGCTCCAAGCTTCTACACAAGGTATTAAAGACATCCGAAAAGCCTTGAGACGAAAACAAGGAGGACAAACTTACCTGGCTGGTGCTGTGGATTGTTCTCGACAAACCATCTGGAGTTTGCTCAAAGGCAACCCAATTGATTGCGATGTTTTCATGGATGTATGCACAAAGCTAGGGCTAAAGTGGGAAGACATTGCTGAACCAGAAGCAGCAGAACCAGTGCAAAACAAAGACTCTAATCTGGATGCGTTAGTTCAGCAAGTGCGATCGCGCCTTCTGCCTTTCATCACTGCCCCAGATAGCATCATCGGCACAATGCGGATGTTCTCAGTGAGTCAACCTGTGCCAGTGGACAAAATTTACATTGACCTGAATGTGTTAGAGCAAGTCAGTTCTTCACGTCATTTTTCTAACTGGCGGGGCGAATATGAACCAGGTAATCGCCAGGATTTCGATCGCCTGAGTTTGAGTCAGGTTAAACAGAAAGGAGTGGAGGCAATCTCAGTCATCAAAGACTACGCCAAATTGTTGGTGTTAGGTAAACCTGGAGCAGGAAAAACAACATTTCTTAAATCATTGGCAGTAAAGTGCATTCAGCCAGAGGAAGAATTTTTTGCTGATTTAGTACCGCTGTTTGTGGCGTTGCCAGAGTTTGCGAAAATGGTTCACAAAATGAAAACGTCGTGGAATCTGTTGGATTATTTGGCTAAGGAATTGGCAAACCAATCGAACGGGTGCGATGCAAATGCCAAAGAGATTTTAGTGCAGGGAAGATCGTTAGTATTGCTCGATGGCTTAGATGAAGTTCCTCCAGAGGATATCGAGAATGTGATTGATGCGGTACGAGATTTTGGATACCGCAACAACCGATTGGTCATTACTTGCCGAACCCAGAGCCAGAAAGAGCTAGAAGGTTTTACGGATGTCGAAGTGGCTGACTTTACGCCAAAACAAGTCGATCGATTCGTGGAAAATTGGTTTAACATAGTGGATTCAGGTACTCAGGCATCCCTTACAACTCAATTACAGCATCAACTTCGAGCAACAGAGAACAAAACTATTGCAGAACTCACCGTTACACCTGTACTGCTAAATTTGATTTGTGCAGTGTTTCGGGATGAGCAGGGCAACCTACCTAAAAAACGCTCTCAGCTTTACGAAAAAGGGATGCGTCATTTATTGGAGCGACTGAAACGAATGCCCAGCGATCGGAAATTAACCATTGATATCAAAGAGGAGTTTTTGGCAGAGTTAGCAGTAATGCTATTTGAGAAAAATGACTATTTCCCTGAAGAACAAACTCTAGAAAAATTCATTTGTAACTATTTTGGAGTTGAACGTTCTACTGCCAGAAACATTATGAAAATATTCGAGACAGAAACCGGATTACTGATCGAGCGCTCGGCAGGCTATTGGTCATTTTCTCATCTGACTTTTCAAGAGTATTTAGTAGCGAAGTGGTTTCATGGTCATACAGGGTTAACAGGTTTGGTCAACGCTACTACAGATCATTATTGGCGTGAAGTTTTCATATTAATGGCTGAAATGTCATCAAATCTCGAACAATTTCTAGTAGCACTGAAATCCGAAATAGATTTACTATCTAATTCAAAACCTCTACTAACGAGTTTTCTTGGGTATATCGAAGGTAAATCTTTAATTGTACAAACTGAACTTAAAATCCCATATAGTTTAGCAATTATTCGGACATTCTATTTTGAAAAATGTTTATTATTTGTTTTACGTCAGACAGGGTTGTCAATCCACGCTGGATTCAAGAGTGGGGAGCCTATCCTAGATGTCATGGCTCTCGACAGCACTCTTATCCAAACCTTTATTTCGGGACATATCTGGATAGGTGGTCGAGAGCGCTTTCAGGGCGAGATGAAAAATAGAATTTCCAATTTTGTTAAAGTATTCGATGTTAATGCTTGTCAAAACGCTTATGAAGATAATCTTAAATATTTCCTTGAAAATTTACGAGATAGATTACCAAGTTCTGATGATGATTTAGATGGTTGCTTTAGCTGGTGGCAAGAAAACGGTTGTATGTGGCTCTCAGATATACATAAAGTAATTAAATATCGTAATCTATTCTTGATTTTTGGAGAACAATGGAGCGAACAATATCAAAACTTAAGTGAAGAACATCAAAATTACTTTAGGAAGTATCATACGCTTAATTGGTTCCTAATCGATTGCTTGAATAGTGATACTTCCGTCAGTAATAATGTTCGGCAGGAAATTGAGGAAACATTACTCTTGCCGAGCCAGCACAGAAATTGAAAAAAGCCCGCAGAATTATATCGATCGCCCATTTGTTATAATCAAAGTAATTCCTATCCTCACATCACCGCGCTAATGCAAATTATTCTAGAAGTCCCCGATCGCCTCGGCGAACAACTGCACGCATTGGGCGATCGCCTCCCAGAAGCCCTCGATCGCGCACTCCAGGAACTCACCCCCCCAGAAACCATCCCCTACCAAGACGAACTCCAAATCGTCGAACTGCTTGCGAGTCAACCCAGCCCAGAAGTCATCCTCGCTATCCGCCCCACGCCTGCATTGCAAACCCGGATGAGCGAATTGCTCGATCGCAATAAATCCGGTACTCTCTCGCGATCGGAAGAAGTCGAACTCGAGCGATACTTGCTCCTAGAACATTGGCTGCGCTTAGCCAAAGCTCATGCTTACAAACACTGATCGATATAGAAAACATTGCTATCGATCGCCATAACTCGATCGATACAATATACCTGAAAAAAGAACTTAAATATCCAGCGATACATGGTTTATTTCAATAAACATTGCCTTGAGTATGCTTAAATAAGTTTAGACACTTACTAACCATATTTAAACCAGTGAACTTTCAATCAGTCATTGCCACCTTAAACAAATTCTGGAGCGATCGAGGCTGCCTGATCGCCCAATCCTACGACACAGAAAAAGGTGCAGGAACCATGAATCCCCACACTTTTCTCAGAGCAATTGGCCCTGAACCTTGGTCTGTCGCCTACGTAGAACCCTGTCGCCGCCCCACCGACGGACGCTACGGCGAAAATCCGAATCGCTTCCAACATTACTATCAATATCAAGTTCTGATTAAACCTTCTCCTCCCAACATTCAAGAAGTTTATTTAGACTCGCTCAGAGCATTAGGAATTAAACCGGAAGACCACGACATTCGCTTCGTAGAAGATAACTGGGAATCTCCAACTTTAGGCGCTTGGGGCGTGGGTTGGGAAGTCTGGCTGGATGGCATGGAAATCACCCAATTTACCTATTTTCAACAGTGCGGCAGCATTGATTGTCGCCCGGTTTCGATTGAGATTACCTACGGGCTAGAACGCCTCGCAATGTATCTGCAAGAAGTCGATGCGATGACCAAAATCCAGTGGACAGATGGCATTACTTACGGCGATGTTTACCTGCAAGGAGAAATAGAACAGTGTACTTATAACTTTGAAGCTTCCAATCCTGAATTGCTGTTTACTTTGTTTGGGCTGTACGAACAAGAAGCAGAACAATTGACTAAGAAAGGATTGGTTTTGCCTAGTCTTGATTATGTGTTAAAATGTTCGCATACTTTCAATTTGCTCGATGCTAGAGGTGTGATTTCGGTAACGGAGAGAACTCGGTACATTACCAAAATTCGCAACTTGGCGCGGCGGGTGGCTCAGCTTTATTTGGAACAGCGGGAACAGTTGGGTTTCCCATTGGAGAAAGCTGTGAAGGTTTGAGAAGTAAGTAATGTGAAATTCGGGTGCATCTGGGTTTTGAAGAGGGCGAAGCATTACCGCATATAAGTTATTAGTTATAATCTTATGCTGATTGCGGTAATGCTTCGCCCCTACACACATATTTGCTTGCAGAAATATCATATTTTAAATTAATTTAATGCCTAATTATTCTGAAAATTATCCAGAAACTACTCCTCAATTGCGGGTTGATGGTGTAAGTTTTAAAACACCGATCGCCTCTAGCTACTTATTGGACAATATTTCGTTTCAGGTACAAAAGGGATCTCGCGTGGCAATTGTCGGCCCTTCGGGGGCTGGGAAAACCACGCTGTTGCGGTTGCTGAACCGACTCAGCAGCCCCACGACTGGCTCGATTTATCTGGAAAATACAGATTATCGGCAAATTCCGCCGATCGAACTTCGGCGCCAAATTACCCTGATTCTACAGGAATCGAAGCTGTTGGGGATGTCGGTGCGGGAAGCTTTGGCTTATCCTTTGAAGCTGCGGGGCGTGGCTGCATCAAACATTGCTGAGAGAATTAGCGGGGCGATCGCACAACTGCGGATACCCCAAGAATTACTCGATCGCACGGAATTGCAGCTTTCCACGGGCCAAAAGCAGTTAGTGGCGATCGCCCGCGGCATCATTCTACAACCAAAAATCTTGCTTTTAGACGAACCAACATCCGCCCTCGATGCAGGAAAAGCCGCCAACCTTTTGGAAGTATTGACACAGCTAACTAACAATCAAACCACAATTTTAATGGTCAATCACCAATTAGAATTATCCGAGCAATTTAGCACCAGAATTCTGCATTTACAGCGCGGAAAACTCATCGAAGATTTGCCATCTAATCAAATAGATTGGGTGCAACTACGACAAAATTTAATCCAAGCAGAAGCAGAAGCCCAACAAGAATGGTGAATAAACTAAAAAACATTTCTTGAGGTACGTTGTTGCGCTTCAGCGCTTTTTTATATAGAAGAAAGCGCTGAATCTCAATGAGCACCCCCACCACCAGCACCCGGTTTCACCTTTTGAAAACCCAAAATAGCAATCCCGCTTAACAACAAAGCAATTCCCACAAAGTAAAAACAATCATTAAAAGCCATCACATAAGCTTCGCGGCGCACAATACTATCAATCGCCTTAATTGCCTGTTCTTTCGCCACGCTCAAATCAGCACCGCGACTTACAAAATACTGAGTCATTTGATTGATTCGTTCCTGCGTCGCTGGAGAGTACAAAGAAACAGATTCCCCCAATCGATTCGAGTGAAATTGCTCGCGTTGAGTAACCAAAGTTGCTAGGGCCGCAATTCCCACCGAACCACCCAGATTTCGCATCATATTAAATAAACCCGAAGCCGAACCAGCCTCGTGTTTCTCCATACCAGCGGTGGCGATCGTTGATAGTGGTATCATAATTAAAGGCTGCCCCAAAGCGCGCACTAATTGCGACCAACGCAACTGATCGATACCCGTTTCATGAGTCATACTAGCATTCATAAAACAACTGATCGCAAAACAACTCACACCGATCGCAATTAGCAACCGCATATCAATTCGCTGCATCAATTTCGGTACTAGCGGTACGATGAATAACTGCGGCACCCCAGCCCACATAATCACCTCGCCAATTTGCATGGCATTGTACTGCTGGATCTGACCTAAATACAGTGGTAAAATGAACACCGAACCGTACAATCCTACACCTAACGAAACATTGACAATAGTTGCTAAGCCGAAATTGCGGCGAGTTAGCAGTCGTAGATTAATAAACGGTTTTTTTCGAGTTAGTTCAATCCAGAAAAAAGCGCCGAGAAATATAGCAGAAACTATGCTTAAACGCACAATAAAATCAGAACTAAACCAGTCTTTGCGGCTGCCTTCTTCTAACACAACTTGGAGGGAACCCAAGCCGATCGCCATTGAGGCAATTCCCCACCAGTCGCCACCTTTGAGCAGTTCTAGCCGCAACGGTGCAGGGGCGACGGCATACCACACAGCAGCTAGCAGCATCAGCCCCGGCACCAAGTTTAAATAAAAGACATATTGCCAGCCGTAATTCTCCGTCAGCCAACCTCCCAATGTCGGGCCAATCGATGGTGCAAAAGTCGCTGTCAGTGCAAACATCGCCATGCCAATCGGCTGCTTTTTGGGCGGCAAATTGGTCAGCAAAAACGTAAAAGCCATCGGAATTAAAATTCCGCCACTCAATCCTTGTAAAGCCCTAAATACAATCATTGAAGTCAAATTCCACGCCCAAGCGCAGCACATGGAAAAGAAGACAAAGAAAGCGGCATTTACCAAGATGTAGCGGCGCACTGAGAACACCTGCGACAGCCAACCCGTAATCGGAATGACGACTATTTCTGCGACTAGATAGGCGGTGGAAATCCAAGAACCTTCTTCTAATGTTGCGCCTAAAGCTGCTTGAATATCTCGGAGAGAAGCGTTGGTGATTTGGATGTCCAAAACTGCCATGAATGCGCCGAGAATTGTTCCCATGACGCCGATCCAGGTTTTTAGGGGAACGCGATCGTCGCTCTGCTTCTGGGGAATTGCACTGGTATTTGCCATTGGTTTTACCTCTGGTGTAATGAATTTGGATTTTTTAACCGCAGAGGGCGCAGAGGGCGCAGAGTAAGAGAGGGGAATCAAGAAGGAGAGAAGTTTACCAATTTTTTAGCAAATTAAACCCATTTTTTGATAAAGTGGTCTGACTAAGTTTTTTAAAGCTGGCAACTGTCTGGTAAAAATTATTGAACCTAAAATACAAATTATACCACCAAGTATGACTGTATTGGGAGAGCCGATATAATTTGCCATTCCACCTGCTACTAAATTACCAAACGGTGTCACTCCAAAAAATGCCATCGTGTAGATGCTCATTACTCTGCCACGTTTGTCGTCTTCTACTATTGTTTGCAAAAATGTGTTTCCTCCGGCAAATTGGATGATGAAACCAAATCCTACAAACAACATCATGATTAATGACAGCCACAAAATGCGGGACAAGCCAAAACCAATCAATCCAAATCCCATGATTGCTGGCGAAATTGCAATCAGTTTGCCGATGCCTACGATACTTTTTCGTCCGATTAAATAAATCGCGCCTGCAAATGCTCCGACTCCGGAAGCTGCCATCAAAAATCCGAGGGTTTGCGGGCCGCCGTTGAGAATTTTGGTGGCAAAAATTGGGACTAATACTGTGTGGGACATTCCGGCGAAGCTGACTAATGCTAATAGCAGTAAGATGGCTCGAATCGGGGGAAATCCGAAGGCGTAATCGAATCCTTCTTTTAATCTTTGTAAGGGTTTGGTATTGCTTGCTGCTATTTTACGGGGTTTGATCTGCATTGCTAATAAGCCTGCAATCACAGCGATGTAACTGATTCCGTCAATCAGAAAACAATAACTGGCGCCCACTGTACCTATTACCAATCCGGCAATTGCTGGGCCGATTAGTCTGGCTCCGTTGAACATGGAAGCGTTGAGGGCGATCGCATTTGCTAAGTCTTCTTTCTTTTCTACGAGTTCGGGGACAAATGCTTGCCGTGCGGGCGCGTCAAAGGCGTTAATTGCCCCTTGAAATAAACTCAGTACCAAAAGCTGCCAAATGTTGACGGCTCCTGTTAGCGCTAAAAATGCTAGGGCTAAGGATTGAACCATCGCTAAGATCTGAGTGGTAATTATCACTCGGTGCCGGTTCGTGCGATCGATTAAAACTCCGGCAAAAGGCAGTAAGATTAATGTGGGAATTTGACTGGTAAATCCGACTACGCCCAGCATCCAAGGTGAATCGCTTAAATTGTAGACCAGCCACACTGTAGCAACTTGGGTCATCCAACTGCCAATCAGCGAGATGCCTTGTCCTGCAAAAAATAGGCGGTAGTTTTGCGATCGCAGGGCTGGCGGAAGTTTGATTTTTTTGATTTTTGCTTGTAGATTCATGTATCAGTACGGCTTGAGCAATCCTATGTGATTCGTAAACATTTTGTCGGGATAGCACCCCTAAGCCTACGCCTAATTAGCGAGGGGCAAACATCCGTGGGCTTCCCCTAGACTTATTTTAGGAATCAAATAGAATTGCGGTATGGGCCTCTGGTTCTATTTTAGGATTTCGGAAAATTAGGATTTGAGTATTCAGGGTTTATGCACTCCTTGCAAAGAAACCGGGTTTTTTGCGTATCTGCGGGCTGCAATCTAGTATTTTTGAGAAAAAACCCGGTTTCTGGCCATCGGTGCGATCGCGAATTATCTTGTTAATTTCTTCCCTACAGCAAAACGATCGCCACAGTGATATCTTTCTGTCGCGATCGCCTGTTTAGCTAAAATTTGCTTCCGGGAACCTCAATCAATGCTCAACAGCCAAGTCCCTAAATAACGCATCAATGGAACGTCCCCAGGAGTGCGAATGCGGACGTTGAAATGGTACATTCCGCCCGGACTTGGGTTTCTGACGTTGGAGAGGACAACTTCAACGTTGTTACCGGCAGGAATTGGCTCTGCGGGATAAATTTCTATGAATCGATTTTCTTTGTCCCAGATTACTTCTTGCAATGCTATTGTTTTGTCTTTGACGCGCACTTTAATGTCTTTTTGGTCGAATTCGCCTTTGTAATAGTCTGGATAAGTAATGTTGAGTTGGGCGATCGCCAAACTTACTTTTTTGGAAGGAATTCGCAGCCGGTATCTGTCGCCAACCATTCCGGCTTTGCCGTAATCCAAGCGATAGTTTAACTGGTTGGCGCGTTCTGGGCCGCCGAAAATCGTGAATCCGGGCATCGACTGGGCTAAACTGATGGCCGGTAAGCCTGTCAGCAAGCAACCTGTAACTGCTAGTGCTGAAAATAATCGTTTCATAATCACTCCTCTAATCAAACTGCTGGTGAAGCTTAAATATCGATCGCCCGAAATTTGCGATCGAGCCTACAATATACCGAATTTCTCAATAATTCTCTCAGCCGAAACGCCCGCGCTCGCTCAATTTTTTTTTGCGTAATAATACTGACAACAGACATTCAAACTACCGAATTAGGCAGCATTGTATCATATCACCCTGGGCTGCAAGGTTAACAGTTTAGTGAATTTGAATCTATAAGACAAGTTAAAGAAGCGAGTGTAATTTTGGGGATCGGCTTTAGTATCAACGTGAGAAGCCAGCGATTGAAGTCGCACGCCAAACAAACGAAGACAGCCAGCGATTGAAATCGCGCCTACACAAACGATGTCCGCCGGACGCCGACTGGGAAATTTGAATTTCAACCTGCTCCCGTCAGGTTTTGTCTGTGTAGACGCGGTTTCAACCGCCCTGTCTATGTCTGTGTCTAGAGTATAAGGAGAGTCCATGAAATTAGCGATCGCCAAAGAAGTCGAAGCAGAGGAACGCCGGGTAGCCTTAGTACCCGACGTTGTAGCCCGATTAGTCAAACAAGGCGTCGAAGTTTGGGTTGAGGCGGGTGCGGGTGCAAAATCCTTTTTCTCGGATCTTGCTTACGAAGAAGCCGGAGCTCGTGTTGTCGCCGATACCGCTACGCTGTGGGGCGAAGCCGATGTCGTCGTCAAAATCGGGGAGCTCAAAGAATCAGAAGTTCACCAACTTCGCGAAGGAGGAGTTTTCATCGGATTTTTGAATCCCTTGGGAAATCCGGCGTTAGTACAGCGGTTGGCCGATCGCAAAATAACTGCATTCAGCATGGAAATGATTCCGCGCACCAGCCGCGCCCAAAGCATGGATGCACTATCATCCCAGGCCAACGTCGCCGGCTACAAAGCCGTACTGATTGCAGCCTGTGCATTACCGAAATATTTCCCGATGTTGACAACAGCGGCGGGTACAATTCGCCCCGCGAAAATATTGGTGATGGGTGTGGGCGTTGCGGGCTTACAGGCGATCGCCACAGCACGTCGTTTGGGCGCAGTCGTCGAAGCATTTGACATCCGCCCGGAAACAAAAGAACAAGTGCAAAGTTTGGGCGCTAAATTTATTGATGTCGAACTCAAAGAAGAAACTGTAGCAGCAGGCGGCTATGCTAAAGAATTATCAGAAGCAGCTAAAGAACACACCCGCCAAGTGCTCACCCAGCACGTCGGCGCTTCTGATGCAGTAATTACAACCGCTCAAGTTCCTGGTAGAAAAGCCCCGATTTTAGTTACCAGAGAAATGGTTTCTCAAATGAAACCGGGAGCAATAATTGTTGACTTGGCAGCAGAACAAGGTGGGAATTGCGAGTGCACGGAAGCAGGCAAAGATGTTGAATGGAACGGAGTTAATGTCATCGGTCCGATTAATTTACCGTCGTCGATGCCAGTACACGCTAGTGAAACTTACTCGAAGAATGTCTCGGCTTTGCTTCAGTTGATGCTGAAAGATAAGGAACTCAATTTAAATTTTGAAGATGATATCATTGCTGGTTCCTGTGTGGCTCGTGATGGCGAAATTAGCAACCAGCGAGTGCGGGATGCTTTGGCGGCTCAGGCTTCAGTCGTTAGTTAGATGATTGTTTGCAAGAATACCCGGCGATTGAAATCGCGGCTACACAAACAATGTCCGCCTCCGCGGACTAATGAAGCCCCGGCGATTGAAATCGCGGCTACACAAACAATGTCCGCCT
>NZ_JAEQCE010000023.1:0-27058 GCF_020738665.1 Microcoleus sp. PH2017_08_TRC_O_A | reverse complement strand
GCGGCTACACAAACAATGTCCGCCTCCGCGGACTAATGAAGCCCCGGCGATTGAAATCGCGGCTACACAAACAATGTCCGCCTCCGCGGACTAATGAAGTTCTATAGTTACAGGGCTCTGCCTATCAGTGATACCAAATCTGGCTAGAATACCCCTTTTATTTCTTAGTCTGCGGAGGCAGACTTCGTTTGTGTAGTAGCGGTTTCAACCGCCGAATCATCTTTTATTTCTTAGTCTGCGGAGGCAGACTTCGTTTGTGTAGTAGCGGTTTCAACCGCCGAATGTTAATGCAAAACGCAACCGAGAACGAGTTATTTCCAATTACCAATTACCAATTGTCATGGCAGAAGGATTGATTGCAGGTTTAGTGGTGTTTACCCTAGCATCGTTTGTGGGATTTGAAGTTATTAACAAAGTCCCACCGACGCTACATACACCTTTGATGTCGGGTTCCAATGCGATTTCAGGAATTGCTGTTTTAGGCGCAATTCTAATTTCAGGGCAAGGTAATGTAACTGTTACTTCGATTTTGGGGACGATCGCGATCGCCCTTGCCACAATTAACGTTGTTGCGGGTTTCTTAGTCACCGATCGAATG
Source organism: Microcoleus sp. PH2017_08_TRC_O_A (assembly GCF_020738665.1). NCBI lineage: Bacteria > Bacillati > Cyanobacteriota > Cyanophyceae > Oscillatoriales > Microcoleaceae > Microcoleus > Microcoleus sp. PH2017_08_TRC_O_A. The sequence goes on along the minus strand of NZ_JAEQCE010000023.1, from coordinate 26,460 downwards.
CTACAAATGTTCAAGAAAAAAGAGGTTAAAGCGTGAGTGATTTTCTGCCAAGTGCCATTCAACTAGGTTATTTAGTTGCCGCATCTTTGTTTATTGTCGGTTTGAAACAGTTGGGATCGCCCGCAACTGCGCGTCAAGGAAATGTGTTAGCTGCGATCGGGATGTTGATTGCGATCGTTGGTACATTGCTAGAAAAGCAAGTAGTCAGCTACGAACTAATTGTAGTCGGAATCATCATCGGTTCGATCGCCGGAACAATCATGGCAAAAACCGTCGCGATGACGGATATGCCGCAGATGGTAGGTTTGCTCAACGGCTTTGGGGGCGCGGCTTCTGCCCTCGTGGCTGTGGGCGAATTCTGGCGCTATCTCAGCATCCCGGAATCGCCAACTCCCGATGCGACAATCACGATCCTTTTGGGCGTATTGATTGGCGGAATCACCTTCACAGGTAGCCTTGTAGCGTTTGCGAAGCTGCAAGAATTGCTACCGGGTGCGCCGATGACATTTCCGCTACAACAGCCGTTTAATGCCATGCTGGCGATCGCGCTTTTAGCCGGCAGCGGTTATATGCTGGCGAATCCCGAAAATGTGCCAGTATTCCTCGGTTTGGTGGCGATTTCCAATATCCTGGGAATCATGTTTGTGCTACCGATTGGCGGTGGTGATATGCCCGTGGTGGTGTCGCTGCTTAACTCTTATTCGGGGATTGCGGCGAGTGTGGCTGGGTTCATTTTGATGAACAATATGTTGATTATCGCTGGTGCATTGGTGGGCGCGTCGGGGATTATTTTGACGCAAATTATGTGCAAGGGGATGAATCGATCGCTTTCTAGTGTACTGTTTAGCGCGTTTGGTAGTGGTGGCGGAAGTGCTGCGACTGCTGGGGCTGCTGGTAGTGCGATCGACAAAACTGTTCGCAGCATCAATCTCGAAGAAAGTGCGATGATGTTGGGTTATGCGCGATCGGTTGTGATCATTCCGGGTTACGGGATGGCTGTAGCGCAAGCACAACACGCCGTGCGCGAGTTAGCCGACGGTTTGGAAAAAATGGGAGTTGACGTGAAATACGCGATTCACCCGGTGGCTGGGCGGATGCCTGGGCACATGAATGTGTTGCTGGCGGAAGCAAACGTGCCTTATCCGCAGTTGTACGATATGGATGACATCAATCCGCAGTTTGAAGAGACGGATGTCGCTTTAGTGATTGGTGCGAATGATGTGGTGAATCCGGCGGCGCGTCACGATACGGCGAGCCCGATTTACGGGATGCCGATTTTGGAGGTTGATAAGGCTAAGCATACGATCGTAATTAAGCGCGGGATGAGTGCTGGTTTTTCGGGTGTTGACAATGAGTTGTTTTATAAGGATAAGACGATGATGTTGTTTGGTAGCGCTAAGGATGTGGTTGCGAAGTTGGTTGCTGAGGTTAAGCAGTTGTAGGATTGCGAGGCCTAGAAACCGGGTTTTTTTACGAAAATATTTCGTTGTAGTCGATAGATTTGATAAAAAACCCGGTTTCTTTGGAGTTAGCCGTCTTGATTACTCGGCGGTTGAAACCGCGTCTATACAAACAAAGTCCGCCTTCGCGGACTAAGAAAATAAGCGGGTATTTAAGTCTAGTTTGATATCAATATTCTTCAGTCGGCGGAGGCCGACTTTGTTTGTGTAGAAGCGATTTCAATCGCCGAATCTTATCAGCCGATTCTTGACTTCAGAAGGATCGGCTGTCTCAAAAAATAGTTCCAGCGCTTCGATCAGATTTTGTCGCGCTTCTTCTATATTGTCACCTTGGCTGGCAATATCAAGTTCTGGGCAAAGGGATACATATCCGTCGCCTTCTCGTTCAATGATTGCTGTAAACTGTTGTGTTGACTTCATAATTTGAAGTGGCGGACTGCCAAGCTCAAACAATTATAGTTTTACTCGTCATTATATCACATGAATTATGCTCGCCTCTCGTAAAAAACCCGGTTTCTTGGAGAAACCGGGTTTTTGTTTTGGGGATTTATGTCTATCTAGCGGTTCTTATCCTCGTAGTCCATCATTAAATAGTAAACAGTCATTGGGCTGATAGTAGTGAGTAGAGTTGTGAACCATACGACACCTATAACAGCTATTTCATTTTGTCTTCCCGGTAGTATAAACTTGTAGTTTCCAGCAAGTGATGTAACGAAGTCAAAAACAACGCAGAGAAACCAAATTGGTAATAATGTCCATTTTCCCTCACGAGCGTCATTCCAGACATTTTTAGTAATGAGGTTGAAGCAAAAGACTATAACTGTACCAACAAAAGCTATTCCGTAGACTCCAAAAGTATTAGTATCAATGTTCTTCATAGAAATAGAAAAATTCGGTCCTGCAACTATAGTTACTACCCCTAAAAATGTTGTTATGAAGTCCCATAGCATCCCACAGCCAAACCCAAAAATTAAGATTTCGGATATTCCTTTATCTCTCATATATTCCTCAATTACGAATCAGTAGTAGGGTAGCAATAACTATTGCAAGCACTAATAAACAGGTTGCAAAAATGGCAAACTTATTATCTGGAGACATATCCGGTAGCCTCATCCTAAAGCTAAATTTAGGGAAATTTAGCTTCTTGTTTTTATTTACCGGATAAAGCCTTGGGATGTCTACGAATTTCGTCAACTCAGAGATAGCCTCTGTCCATACTGATAACCAGCTATCTCTCAAGCTATTTGGGTCAGTGACACTAGCAAGCTGGTTGAGATCATCAAACATCTTTATCATTACATTGTGATGCTGCCAAACTAGCTGGGAATGTTTTTTCAAGTGTTCCGATTTACCGGCTTCTAGAATCTGGAGAATAGCTTGATGCTGATATGACCATACTTCAAAAGCTACTTTGTACAGTAGGTATAGCCTAAATTTGGTAAAGCTTCCTTCCTCATAGTAAATAGCGTCAGTCTCCTTGGCAACTTCCAAACCAACTGCAACTATGCCATCTAGTTGAGACTTAGCCCATCTGCTTTTTCTAATTGTTTCCGATAGTTGAGAGAGAGGAGTCTCAAAATTGTGTCCGCTATGAGTCTCTTGTCTAATAACTGGTTGTTGATTCATAAAACCACACTGCAAGTCTCACTATTTAGGATGTTGCCCTGTGCTACTAGGATGATGTAGTCGCTTACCTTTCCCGAAAATTTCTTTTCTTGCCAGATAGCTTTATCCATTGCTCCCTTCCCATAAAAAGCCGGTGTTACCACCAACTATCACTACTGCTAGAGCTACTATCAGATCCGCCACTATCGCCATAATCCCCACTTCCATAATCACTACTTCCAGAGTCGGAACTTGAGCTTGAGTCTGAGTCGGAACTGTAGCTTGAGTCAGAATCGGAACTATAGCTTGAGTCAGAATCACTGTCGCTGCAATCATAACTATCACTTGATTCGGAGTCAGAGCTACCGCCGAACAAATCCCAAGAGCCGCCACTATTTCCATAATCACTACTTCCAGAATCGGAACTATAGCTTGAGCCAGAGTCGGAACTGTAACTTGAGTCAGAGTCACTACTGCTGCAATCAGAACTATCACTTGATTCGGAGTCAGAGCTATCCCCGAACAAACCACTGAACCAAGAGCCGCCAGTATCACCAGAATCACTGCTATTGGAATCAGAACTATCACTCGATTCAGAGTCAGAGCTATCACTGAACCAATTACCGAACAAATCCCAAGAGCCGTCACTATCGCTAGAATCACTGCTATTGGAATCAGAAGTATCACTTGATTCAGAGTCGGGACTGCTCCCAAAAAAGCCAACAAATGATGATATTAAGCCACCAAGTAAGGCTTCTCCTCCACCATCACTCGATAATGATTCTCCTCCACTGTCACTACTGTTGCTATTCCAGTGAGATTTGATTTCAGGAGGAAGTCCCAGTGTAATGCCATTTTCTTTGACATCAGATGGATCGGCAAAGAAGATATTATCGGGAGAGATTACGAAGCACTGAGTTTCATTCAAAACTTCTTTGACACGAGAGCCAAAGCAGTCTGTCGTTCCATCAGAAGTAGAAAAGATTAGGGGAATTCCTCTTTCCTTGGCTACATGAACTAGCCGTTGAGCTTGATCCACATCATTCCATTTTGTTGTGTAAGCTTTGCACTCGATTATTGCTACTTCGTTGTCATTATTATCATCAATGGTGACATCGACTTGAGTAGGTCTACCGTACTGTTCAAATGTCTCATTGTAAAGGAAGTTACGAGGAACCTGAACAGCATTCAATCCAAATTTTTCGAGTTTTTCCTCTGTGTATACCTCCAAGTCTTCTCCCTGTTGATAACTAGCTCTACCTCTTTCTCGATCGCTGTTACTGCTTTTCTCCTGTGCCTGTCCTGAGTTACTACCAGCAGCATCATCAGATCCGAACGCTTCAGCGATCTCAGACCCTATCTCTGCAATCACTTCGCCAACCCAATCGAATAGTCCTCCACTCATAGCTACTTTCTCCAGCCAAGCTACGCTTCATAACTTTACCCTCCATATAGTAGAGTTTTCTCTCACAATCTGAAAAGCGGAAAAAGACGGATCTTTTATAACCTTTGATGTGCAAGTCGGATCGGGACGGATATAGACGGATAAAGTCGGGTATAATGACACCAGTTCTCTCACATCTATGCTGATGGACATTCACGAGGTATTGCAATTTGTAGATAAAGTTGTCTATGCCAAGACTGGCAAACGTCTAAATGACTTGCAGCGCGGAATTATCGAGGGAACACTGAAGCAACAAAAGTATTCTGAGATTGCAGATACTTATCGTCTTACACAAGGTCACGTTAAAGATGTGGGTTACGAACTTTTACAAATGTTATCTGATGCCTTTGATGAACCTGTTGATAAAAGTAATCTTAAATCTGTTCTTGCTCGGCAAGACAATCTGAATATTAGTTTTGGTAATAGCAACATTATTGGCTATATCAACGTTTGTTCCGATCGCCCCACTGCTACCCCAGATGAAAATCAGCCTAAAACTCCTGACTTTCAGCAGGCAAAGGATGAAGCCAAAATAGAAACAATTGGTAAGTTACGGCAGTTTGGCTTGAGCGACTCGCAAATCGCAGAGGTGCTGGGACTAACCTTGGAAGAGGTGAAGCAAGTGGATAAAGCGTTATAATTTAGCTAGGATATTCTATCTGTAAAAATGGGATAGTAAATAATGACACTCACCGAATTAAAAATCGATCTAGCATCCTTAAATTCAGCGGACAAAGCAGCAGCTATAGAAATTTTACTTCAAACCTTAAGCACTGGTGCTATAGGCATTAAAAAGACTCCCGGCGTGTGTGGCGGCGATGCCTGCGTTGGCAATACTCGCATACAAGTTTGGGTACTTGTGGGTTATCGCCGTCTCGGATGCAGCGATGCTGAACTTTTTAAGTGCTATCCCCATTTGACTGCTGCTGATTTAGTCAATGCTTGGGCTTATGCTGATGCTTACCCAGAAGAAATTGAACAAGCAATTAAAGAAAATGAGGAAGCCTAAAACATGGCGCGAATTTATGCAGATGAACAATATCCGTTGCCAGTAGTTGAGTTTCTTCGACCTTTAGGTTACGATATTTTAACAGTTCAAGAAGCCGGAAACGCAGGATCAGGAATTCCTGATGAGGATGTATTGGCTTTTGCAGTGATTAATGAGCGAGCAGTTTTGACTCTCAATCGAGGTGATTTTATTCGACTGCATCGCTCACAACCAGACCATGCTGGTATTATCATTTGTACTCAAGATAGCAACTGGGAAAGACAGGCGACCCGAATTAATGACGCTATTTCTGCTGAAGAAACATTGAGTGGCAAATTGATTCGAGTTAATCGTCCTTCAATGTAAAGAAAGCCAACCATATAAAATGATTGAGATTGTAAAAAATGGCACTGAAAGAATTAAAAAAACAACTCCTTGCCTTAACTCCCATTGAAAAAACTCAAGCAATACAGCTATTAGTTCAAAGTTTAAGCAATACTTGGCAAGGAATTGAAAAAACTCCGGGCGTATGTGGTGGCGATGCTAGAATTACCAAGACTCGCATACCTATTTGGTCGATCGCAAATTATCGCCTTCTGGGTGCAAATGATGTGCGGATTTTGCAAGACTTTCCTCATTTGAGTGCAGCGGATTTGGCGAATGCTAGGGCTTACACTGAGGCACACCCAGAAGAGATTGAAGCTGCGATCAGAGAAAATGAGGAAGCCTAAAACATGGCACAAATTTCTGCGATCGAAGATTTTAAATATAATAAAATCCTAAAGAATTAATCGAACTGCCAAAGTTGTACTAACCTTAGATCTAAAGTCAATTAAATTCAAAAAAAATCAACTATGTCAGATAAACCTTTTAACATCCGCCAACTAGACGGCCTAGACTATGACGAAGCAGAACCCCTCCTGGAAGATTATCAGGAAACTCTAATCGAGTTATTTGTCAATTCTCCCGAAGGAGAAGAATACGGTAAAACTTATCCAGACGTTGGATCTTGGATATCGCAGTTCATTTATTACGCTTTCAGCTATGAAGGTTTTACACTACCTTGCATGAAAGTGGCAGATGTGGAAACTGTAATCGAAGACTTATTTCCCAGGAAAGTGACTTTGCTTTCGCCGGAAGACGGTGAAAATGCTATCCCGGAATTATTGGCGTTATGGCAATTTTTGAAACGAGAATTTAAACTGCAAAATGCCACTTCAATTATCAAATACCTGCGGGATATTGAGCCGGAATTTCAGGAGATTATGGAAGATTCTTCTAAATTCGGATTTGCCAAATCCTTTGTAACGCTCGGTCATCAAGCAGGGTTTGATATGAGTACGGAGGAAGGTCTAAAACAATTTCAGCAGATATATAATGCTAAAATTGCCCCTACGCTTGCATCTGAAAACTCCGATCTATTTGGATGGTCAAGCAAACCGATCGGTGGTAGTCCTGTCAATGGCTCTAAGGCAAGTAAAGCAAAGCAAAAAAAAGCCAAAAATATGGCGGCTGAATCGAGAAAACGCAACCGCACTAAGAAAAAATAAGGGTTTAGCAAGTATCTATCCTCACTTCACTCTTCTTCTGATTCTTCTCGCCATCTTGCTCGCTGCTTCCCGCCCGCGAAACTTCCAAACTAACAAAAAATCCGGTTGATAAAGCTAAACTCATCAGCATCCTAACTCAAACTTTAACCAACGGTTCTCTAGGCGTTAAAAAAACTCCCGGCGTGTGTGGCGGCGATGCCTGTGTTGGCAATACTCGCATACAAGTTTGGGTACTTGTCGGGTATCGCCGTCTCGGATGCAGCGATGCTGAACTTTTGAAGTGCTATCCCCATTTGACTGCGGCTGATTTAGTAAATGCCTGGGCTTATGCTGATGCTTACCCAGACGAAATTGAAACAGCAATAGCTAGAAATGAAGCAGCATAAAACATGGCGCAAATTACCCATAACAGAACTTACCGACTCCGACAAAGAAACCGGGTTTTTTACCTAATCTGTCGGTAGCAACAAAGTATTTTCGCGAAAAACCCGGTTTCTGGGCCCCATGCTAAGTCCTATTTGCCCAAACCTATCCTAAAATCTTACTAAATGCACCAAGATTAGGTAAAATCATCTGGGTGTCTGAGGATTAACTATATGCGCTGGGTTCGATATGTGGCGATCGCGATCGTCAATGCTTTCGGTGTCGTCATCGGTATAATTTGGGTTGCCATCCCTACGACAGTGGCTCAACCTACTCTAAACTACAAACTCGCACTCTCGGCGCGACAACCCGACGGCGACACTCCGCAATCCCTCCCGGAACTCTACAAATTGCGCGATCGCCTCAAGGTACGATTAGATAAACTTGCCCAAACTCCCGACAGCAGTCTGTTTTCTCCCGAATATTGGCAACCAGAAAGCCCCCGCCACCAATCCCAAACTCTTACGCAGCAACTCCAAAACCTTCAAAATCAGATTGAAATAGAAAAACAAGCCAAAAATAACTGGGACGAAGCTGCTAGAATAGCTTCCCAAGCCGTCGTCATTGGACGCACTTCTAAAGCCGATCCCGCTACTTGGGAACAGTCGCAACGCTTTTGGCAATTGGCTATCAATACCCTCCGACTCATTCCCCACGGTTCTTTGTTGGCTGAACGCGCGATCGACAAAACCATCGAATATCAAGGAAACCTCACTCTCGCTACCTACGAATGGCAAGTAGCACGTTCTGCACAGAAAATTAGAGCCGAGGAAGAACAGGTAAGAGAAATTGCCAGAAAAGAACAAGAGAAGATAGAATTTGCTCGCCGCGAAATAGAGAGACAAGAACAAGAGAAAAAAGAACTCGCCCGCAGAGAAATAGAAAGACAAGAATTTGCAAGGCAAGAATTAGTCCGCAAAGAACAAGAAAAACAAGAACTCGCCCGCCAAGCAAAAGAAAGGGAAGAATTAGCACTAAAAGAACTCACAAGACAAGAATTAGAAAAGCAAGAACTCGCCCTAAAAGAACAACAAAGACAACAATTAGAACTCAATCAACAACCAACTCCTCAACCAACTCCCGAGTCAACCGCAACACCAACTCCCGAATCAACCGCAACCGCAACTCCAGCCCTAGTTACGCCCGCAACCTCACCGACCAACTTCTTCTTTGCCGGAGATACTAACAGAGACGGCAAAATTAATCAGGTAGACGAAGCCGGAAAAGAACAATGGTCATTGTCCAGCGGCGCGCTGATTGTGTATAACGATCGCAATAACGATCGCCGCAGCAAAATACCGACTTGGCAAGAAACCAAGGTTAGCGTCCCTCGCCGCGCAGCAATGCTTTCTCAAGTTAACTTAATCCTGTCGGAAAAATTCAAAAATTCTCAATTATTTATCACCGCTGACAGCATTGGCAGCCCTTACGTCAGCGTTTTTCAGAAAACTGCCGGCGGCTGGCTACCTGTAGATATATCCGGTACTAAACCCATAATTTTCAGCACCAATATTGTTTTAGGAGTGGAAGCCAAACAATTTGCCGATCGCAATTGGAACGGCACTGTTAATCTCAAAGCAACCGCCGAAAATAACGGTCAACAAATCGCCGCCGCGACCATCCAAATGGGCGTTAGTCCTTGGATGATAGCACCAAATACAGCACCAGTAACAGAAGTTCAGGTCAGCGATCGAGGCTCGGCTAACAGTGAATTCATCTCCCAACTCAAACAAGCCGTAGAACCCACGGGCGCTCAAGTAAAAATCATCCAGGGTGATAATGCTTGGATGCAAGACAGTCATAAAAATGGCTACGTTCAAGTTCCAGAAAAATCCGATATGCGTCAAGTTAATGTCGCGATTAAAAGCCCTAGCAATCCAGCACTCGACAAGCCGGCTAAGTCAAATCAAGAGCGGGATTTGAGAGTATTTAAAATTGGCAAACCTCGCTCTTTAGACCCTGTGAATCAGTGGTCTGATGGATACGGAAATTTGCAGGTGACGCCGCCGATTCCCGGACATCCAATGGGTCGAGTTTATTACGGAAATTCGGGGAATGCTGGTTTTAATTCTGAGGTACTTGATTTTATTCAAGCTCAAAGAATTCAAGGCCCAGCGGTGGATATTGACACTTCTTGGCTTTTGACTCGCCAAGTCGATGAAATTATCAATTTTATTCCCACTCAAACTCCCGGGAAGTATATAATGGCGATCGCCAGTCCAGAAGCCGGAGTTAGGCTGTTGGAAGAATTGGCGGGAAAAGGTTATGGTGATGTTACAATCAATCGCGGCTTGAGCACCGAAACTACAGTCAGGGCTGCATTGAATAATCCTGCTTTAATTCAACACAATCTCAATCTGCAAAAGCAGAAAATCTATCCGATTTTAGAGAAGTTGAAAAGAGAGTTTTCCCTCGCAGACGACCAAATCGTTCAGGTTCCAGCGATGTTTGGCTACAGCGGTTATGCTTGGTGGCCGAATATGGTCAATTCGGTGCCTGTTAACGGTAAGTTGTTAGTCTCAAATCCGCGCGGCCCGATAATTGATGGTCTAGATTACACTCAAGAAAGATTGCGCCAATTGCTGCTTCCTGCTGGTGTTAGCATGAGTTTTCTGGACGATAGATATTATCAAGAATTGAAAGGAAATGTACAGTCGGCGACGAATACTGTGAGGAAGCCTGAACCCCGGCCTTTTTGGCAATCTTTGCCTAATAATTGAGTATCTTGTAGGGGCGGGTTCGCCAAAAATTCCCGCCAAAAACCCACAATCTCAAAAACCCGCCCCCACCCAACGATAAATTCAAATGTACCAATTTTGTAGTCAAAGTAGGGTACGTCGCTGCGATAATCTAGGTAATTTACGACAATATATGAGCGACGCACCCGCGCCGCGAGTGATATCGTTTCCGGTTGTATGGAAATGATTTAACCGCAGAGGGCGCAGAGGACACAGAGAGAGAATAGAGAGATTAATAATTCCTATGCAACGGGATTTGATATGAAAGTAGGGTGTGTCGCTGCGATAATCTCGGTAATTGACGACAATATATGAGCGACGCACCCGCGCCGCTGTTACAAATGAACGGGTAGTTTTAACACTCAATTGAATCGATTTTATCCGACTGCACGCTTCACAGCCTAACCATGCTGGTATCATTGTCTGTAAAGACGACCAACAGGACAGACAGAGGATGGCTGCACGAATTTCGGAGGCTATTTCTAATGTGGAAACATTGACAGGGAGGCTTTTTAGAGTCAATCATCCATCTCGATAAATATCAGAGGTTTTAAAAGTTGCTAAATTTGCGATCGCCCCAACCGACAAATTTCTCATAAAATTGGCTTGTAGTGAGGACTTCAGTCCTAAGTGCGATCGTCCCGCCCGCGCCCTCAGCATCATTGGGCCATCACCAGATTTAATATAACGTAAAATGTCTAAAAGCAGTATTTGTACAAAAAATTTAGTCCCATGAGTAACGAACAGGAAAAAAATCAAATTTTGACTCAGCAACCGGAAACAATTGCTACTGACAGCGATGAGTTCGCGAATACTGTCATTACCAATCCCCATACAACCTCCGAACCCGCAGAAACTCCCGCTGAAATCCCCCCAATTGAAGATGCTTTAGCAGCAACTTCCGAACCCCCAGAAACTCCTACAGAAAATCTCCCCAGTGAAAATGTTTTAGCAGCAACTTCCGAACCCCCAGAAACTCCTACAGAAAATCTCCCCAGTGAAAATGTTTTAACAGCAACTTCCCAACCCCCAGAAACTTCGGATGAAATTGCCGCGCCCGAAGATATTTCAACGGCAATAGAAGAAACAGAAACAATTCCAATTTCCGCCGATAATGCGCCGGAAACAAGTCAAATCGTCGGTGATTTACCTGTCACAAATTACACCGCAAATCCCGATCGCAAACCAAGTCGAATCTGGCAAATATTGGCAATTTTTCTGAGCGGAATGTTAGTCGGTTCCACGATAAGTCTCGGCAGTTTGCTCGCGTGGAGAATGTATCAAGAAAGAGCGAACCTTCAAATCAGATTGCCTTCGGACGTACCCTTGCCTGAAAGCCCTCCCCCTGTTCCAACAGCGCGCGCCTACCGCCAGCCCGGAGTGCCCCCAGCACCCCAGCAGACACTGCCCGCCAACAGCGCACCATCGCCGAATCCGACTCAAGTACCATCGCTCTCAGGCGTTCCGCAACTTGCTTCCCCGTCACCGTTACCTTCTCCGGCGGCGTCTCCCGCTGCGGTGGAAACCCCTGTAACTGAGCGAGTTAGCTTTCCAGCAGGTGCTACCGGAACTACTCTCAGCAATAGTTTGCCAGCCAACAAATCGAAGCGCTACTTGCTAGAATGCAATAGCGGCCAAAGCATGACAGTAAAGGTTCAAGAAGGTCAAGTTAGTGCAGATATTATTGCTCCTAACGGTGAAAAAGTAGGTACTGTTGATAGCACAGGTCAGTGGCAAGGTCAACTAGCCAGCAGCGGCGATTATACTATTGAAATTTCGGGCGATCGCCAAGCAAACTACGGAGTGAAAATTGAAGTCAAATAGCCAGTATAATTGTATCAGGGGGTAGTTGCACAATAGATCGACCCGCCCTGGTTGCCAATGGGAGCATCTCAGTTTTGTAAAAAGCATTTTTTTTATTGTAGTGCGAGCGTCCCCGCTCGCGTATTGTACAATACGCGAGCGGGGACGCTCGCACTGTAAATGCAAAAGTGAGATGCTCCCGTTGCCAATTACCCATTACCAATTACTAATTACCAATGGTCGCACAAGTATCTCCAAGCATCTACGAAGCAAAGACTCAGGAAATTGCTAAAGAAATCCTTAAGGCAACTCAAGACAAAAAGCGATCGTTTTTCGGTCAATTGCAAGACCAAATGCGCTGGGACGACAAACTGATGGATTGGGCAATGGCCAGCCCCGGACTGCGGGTGCAATTGTTTCGATTTATTGACTGTTTGCCCGCCCTCCGCAGCAAGCCGGAAATTGCCCGCCACTTGCAAGAATACCTGACTGTGGAAGAGGTAGAATTGCCGGAAGCTTTGAAAAAATTGCTAAGTTTTACTAACGCTGATTCGATTCCTGGACAATTGGCGGCGACGACGGTTGCACCTGCTGTAGAAACTTTGGCGCACAAGTATATTTCTGGGGAAAATATCAAGCAGGTAATTAAAACCTTAGAACGACTTCGCAAAGATAAAATGGGTTTTACAGTTGACCTTTTGGGCGAAGCTGTGATTACTGAAACTGAGGCGGAAGTTTATCTGAATCGCTATTTGGAATTGATGACCGAATTGAGCAGTGCAGCTAAGAATTGGTCGCAGGTAGATGCGATTGATAAGGCTGACGGCGAAACTCTGCCGCGAGTGCAAGTATCTGTCAAGTTAACGGCTTTTTATTCTCAGTTTGATCCGCTGGATGCGAAAGGCAGCGAGGAAAAAGTTAGCGAGAGAATTCGCCTGTTATTGCGGCGCGCTAAAGAGTTGGGTGCGGCTGTTCACTTCGACATGGAACAGTACGAATATAAGAGTTTAACTCTCAGCATTCTCAAAGACTTATTGTTAGAGGAAGAGTTCCGCAGTCGCACAGATGTCGGAATTACAATGCAGGCATATTTGCGCGATAGCAAACAAGATTTGCAAGGCATTATTGCTTGGGCGAAAAAACGCGGAAATCCGGTAACGGTGCGTGTGGTGAAAGGCGCTTACTGGGATCAAGAAACTATCAAGGCGATGCAGAAGGATTGGCCGCAGCCTGTCTACAATGACAAGGTTGCTACGGATGCAAATTTTGAGCAGATGACTCAGTTACTGCTGGAAAATCACGAATATTTGTATGCTGCGATCGCAAGTCACAACGTCCGATCGCAAGCCAGGGCGATCGCAATTGCCGAGACTCTCAATATACCGCGCCGCCGCTTTGAGATGCAAGTGCTGTACGGCATGGGCGACAAACTGGCCAAGCTTTTGGTCGATCGCGGTTATCGCGTCCGAGTATACTGTCCCTACGGCGATTTGCTCCCAGGAATGGCTTATTTGATCCGCCGATTGCTGGAAAATACCGCCAACAGTTCGTTTATTCGGCAAAGTTCCGAAGAAATGCCGATCGAACAATTATTAGCCGCACCAGTCGCTAATGGCAACGACCAGATAGCTTACAGCAAAGTATTTCCCAACGTCGCCGATACCGACTACGCCAATACCAAATTGCGGCAACAAGCAGAAGCAGCCATCAAATCAGTGCGCGCCAACCTAGGTAAAACATATTTGCCACTAATCGATGGCGAGTACCAAAACACCGAAACAACAGTTAATTCCCTCAACCCTTCCAATCCCGCAGAAGTAGTCGGAAAAATCGGATTACTGTCTGAAGAACAAGCCAAACAAGCCCTAGAAGCAGCCAAAGCAGCCTCCACAAGTTGGCGCAAAACCCCCGTTCGCCAGCGCGCCGGAGTCCTCCGCAAAGCAGCCGAATTGATGGAACAGCGGCGCCACGAACTGTCAGCTTGGATGGTGTTTGAAGTCGGCAAACCAGTCAGAGAATGCGATGCCGAAGTTTCCGAAGCCATTGATTTTTGTCGCTACTACGCCGACGAAATGGAACGGTTGGAACAAGGACAAAATTACGACATTCCCGGAGAAAACAACCGCTATACCTATCAACCGCGCGGCATTTCTCTGATTATTTCACCTTGGAATTTTCCCCTGGCAATTCCCGTCGGGATGACAGTTGCATCGCTAGTTGCAGGTAACTGTACCTTACTCAAGCCTGCGGAATTTTCCACAGTAATTGCTGCAAAGATAGCTGAAATTTTGCTAGAAGCTGGCATCCCCAAAGGCGTATTTCAATACGTACCTTGCAAAGGTTCAACCGTCGGCGCTTACATGGTGAAACATCCCGACGTTCACATGATTACCTTCACAGGTTCTCAGGAAGTTGGCTGTCAGATTTATGCCCAAGCTGCGATTTTGCAACCGGGACAAAAACACCTGAAGCGAGTAATTGCGGAAATGGGTGGCAAGAATGGAATTATTGTCGATGAAAGTGCGGATTTAGACCAAGCAGTTGCTGGCGTAGTTTATTCTGCCTTTGGATATAGCGGTCAAAAATGTTCCGCTTGTTCGCGAGTAATTGTGGTCGAGTCGGTGTACGATGCTTTTGTGGAAAGATTGGTAGAAGCAGCGCGATCGCTCAATGTCGGCCCTGCTGAAAATCCCGGCACTCAAGTCGGGCCTGTCATCGATGCTACGGCGCAGTCGCGCATCCGCGAATACATCGAAAAAGGTCGCGCTGAAGCTAAGATAGCCTTAGAAATGGCCGCGCCCCAAACCGGTTATTTTGTCGGCCCAGTGATTGTGACGGAAGTCGCGCCGACTGCAACTCTCGCCCAAGAAGAAATTTTCGGCCCAGTTTTGTCGGTGATTCGGGCTCATAATTTCGATGAGGCGATCGCAATTGCTAACGATACAAATTTTGCTTTAACTGGCGGATTGTATTCTCGCACACCTTCGCATATCGATCGCGCCAAAGCCGATTTTGAAGTCGGAAATCTGTACATCAATCGCGGAACCACTGGCGCCGTGGTATCGCGCCAACCCTTCGGAGGATTCAAACTTTCGGGAGTTGGTTCCAAAGCGGGCGGCCCGGATTATTTGCTGCAATTCCTCGAACCTCGTACTATAACTGAAAATATTCAGCGCCAAGGTTTTGCACCGATTGAAGGAGTAGACGATTAATCAGTTGACAGTTGACAGTTGACAGTTGACAGTTGACGATTTGTAGGGGCGAAGCATTTCGGCAGTAAATCTCTGATTCTCACTCATAAGTTATGTGCCGAAATGCTTCGCCCTCTGCAAAAACCAGATGCACCTGTCCTCACTACAAACCATGTTGTCTGTAAGGACTTCAGTCCTCTCTCTGGCTATTAAGAAAGAAAGAAGCACTAATACCATTTTTTTAAAGTTATGACAGACTTTAGAAAACAGGGAAAGGGGATCATCCCGATTGTACAAACATATCCGCAAGGGCGAAGCATTCGCGCCTGTATCCTATCGACTATAGGAGAGATTGTCAGCGCGAATGCTTCGCCCCTACAAAAACGGGATGCTCTGAGCGTGAAAGTGGATTAATTACAATGTCTTGTCGTCCTCGATCTCTATCGGATCTTTAGACAGAAGGACTAAAGTCCTCACTACGAACCGTGTTGTCTGTGGGTGACATCAAAAAAGTTCTGCGAGATTAGCTAGTTAAAAAATGGAATATACTAAAAATCGCGATCGACTAAATTCTCACAACCCTCCACTTGAGAAGTGGTTGCGATTTTTAATTATAGCCGTATTGGCGATCGGCATTTTATTTCGATTTGTCAATCTCGATCGCAAATTCTACTGGATCGACGAAAACTATACTTCCTTAAGAGTTTCCGGCTACACCGAAGCCGAAATTATCAAACAAATTTCATACCAGAAAATAACTTCGCCCTCGGATTTACAAAAATACCAGCAGATCAACTCCCAAAAAACTTTAAGCAATACCCTCAATTCCTTAACAACCGAAGACCCCCAACACCCGCCACTCTATTACATACTAGCGCGATTTTGGGCGCAATGGTTCGGCAGTTCCGTGGCAACAATGAGAAGTTTGGCCGCCGTCATTAGCTTGCTAGTATTTCCCGCCATTTATTGGCTGGCTTGGGAGTTATTTGAATCCTCTGCTGTGGCTTGGATGGCGATCGCAATTCTCGCCATTTCTCCCTACCACATCCTGTTTGCCCAAGAAGCCAGACAGTACAGTTTGTGGACATTAACTACCATTTTATCCAGTGCAGCCTTATTGCGAGCAATGCGCCCGGATGTCAATCAAAATCCAATGTTGCTGATTTCTCACTGGACACTATACGCAGTCACAGCAGCAATGGGATTGTACACCCACTTATTATTTATCTGCGTAGCCGCAGCCCACGCAATCTACGTCGCAGTTATTGCCAACTGGCGCGATGTTAAAACATTTATTGCCTATTATGCAGCAGCAATGGTCGCCTTAATTGGCTTCATGCCTTCCCTCGTAAATATTGTCGAAAACTTCAATCAAGTTAGAAGTACCACAGTATGGGCAGAACAAACAAATCTCTTCAGATTAGTCAGCAGGTGGGTGGGCGCAGTCAGCATAGGATTTTTTGATATTGGGATTGATGGCACTGCCAACGCCGCACAACTAGCCTTGGTAATTCCCGTTGGCATCCTGATTCTAGCTTTAGTCGGCTATTCCCTTTATTTTCTATGCCGGCAAACACCAAAACGGGTTTGGTTGTTGATATTATTGTTAATTGCCACAACTGCCTTATTTTTGGCAGTGCCCGATATACTTAAAGGCGGGAGGCGATCGGCAAATCCGCGATATTTAGTTCCTTGTTATGTGGGAATTCAGCTAGCAGTTGCTTACCTGCTGTCTGTGAAAATTAGCAACAATTTTGATAACTCAAAACTGCAAAGACTGTGGAAAATAGTTATAGTTGCACTGTTTTGTGCAGGCATCATCTCCGGTGGAGTTAGTTCTCAAGCCGATAGTTGGTGGAATAAAGGCAGCGGTTGGTTGCGTGCGGAATTAGAAGTCGCAGCGACTGTCAATTCTGCAAGCAATCCCTTAATTATCAGCGATGCGAATATCGCATACATCATGCCTTTAAGTTATCGCCTGCAACCAAAAGTCAAACTGCTAATCCAACCCCGCTGTTACACTTCTTGTTACACAAATCGAGAGTTGGCACGAAAAAAACCAGAACCTCCGAAAATTCCCAGCGGTTTGGGCGAGTTGTTTTTATACAGGCCTTCCTCAGATTTGCGATCGGCAATTGAACAGCAAAACTATCAAATAGATCCGGTTGGCGGTAATGTCGAACTCAATCTGTGGAAACTCACCAAAAAATAATTTATAGCGGTTCTCAAAAAAGTGAGGTACGTTGTTGGGATGGGAGCCCTCTTATATTTATTATATAGTAAGCGAGGTCGCATAAAAAACTCCATTTATAGTCACACCTCATCTTTCTGAGAAAGGCTATAAAAACATTAACTAATCAAAATCTGGTTTGCCGGGAAATACTGCCCAGAAACCTGGTTTTTGGAACTATGTCGCAAGTATAATAGAACATAATTACTTTTTGCGGTAAGCTATGATTTAAGAATCACAAACATAACATCAAAAATCTAAAATGACAGTAACTGAAACCTCCAATATTCGCAGACTGCTGTGCGATCCAGATTTAGGGCTAATCCCTCATCTAGAAAAGTGCCTGCAAGATTTGCACTCTTCCTCGATCGCCAATGGAGAGAAATTTAAGCTAGAACCTTACGATATCGAACTCAACAACTGCCACACTCAGAAGCATCCCAACGACCAAAAACCCCTTGTCACTCAGTCAGTGTTAATGAAAATTCCCCTGACTGGGAAAGTTCAAGACAAGATGCACCTGTATCTGATCGCAAGTGAGTTGCAGAACCAAATCGATATCAAAATTATCGACTGGAGTGCCTTAGAACGCCGCCAATACGACATTCACGGCATCCCCTTAAAGCAGCCGATTACCAAAATAGATGGCGAGATGAATTACGAGTTAGTATTCGATCGACCAGGCTACTGCTGCATCACCCTGTGCCGTCAATTTGACTTGACTTACGCCGCCAATTATTAAGTTTTTAGGTACGTTGTTGCGCTTGAGCGCTCTTATAGCGGTTATCAGAAAGATGAGGTATGTTGTTGGGCTTCAGCCCTCTTGGTTTAAGGGTTATATAAGCTGTCAGTTATACCTCATCTTTTTGAGAAAGGGTATATATATTTAGGCGCTCTGATATATATATTGAAAGAGCGCTGAAGCGCAACTACGTACCTTTGAAAGAGCGCTTAAGCGCAACTACGTACCTTTGAAAGAGCGCTTAAGCGCAACAACGTACCTTTTTAAACCGATCGACTCGCCGTTTCCGCCAGAATCTGCTTAATTTGAGCAGGAGTCAGACTGGGATTGGCTTGCAACATCAAAGCTATCACCCCGGATACGTGCGGCACTCCCATGGAAGTACCCGCAAAATATCGATAGGGAACCCCCGGTTGAGAAAGCGACACCGTTGAATAAACGTCCCCAGCATCAGCCCTGCCACCGTCGCCACCCGGAGCGACAAAATAACTAATTGTGTTAGATCCCGCCCGGTTAGAATAATCGGTAAACAAGCCATTCCGGTTAACTCCACCGACAGTAATGCCTACCTCAGTTGCAAACCTACCCGGATAATCTACATCCGGGCGAGCATCATTCCCTGCCGCCGAAATCACCACCACGCCCTTAGCTTCCGCCGCTTGAATCGCGCTCAATTCTTGATCGTTGAACTGTTGACCGCCAAAACTTACATTAATTATCTTTGCCCCATTTGCCACCGCATAATTAATCGCATTAATTTCATCCCTAATTTTGCCTACTCCTGTGCTATTAAGTATTTTTAAAGGCATAACCTTGGCAGTCGGAGCTGTTCCAGTTATTCCCACTCCATCCTTTTTCGCAGCAACTAAACCCGAGATATGAGTGCCATGATTGTTATCATCCATTGGATCGTTATCGTTGTTGGCAAAATCCCATCCCCGGAAATCATCTACAAAGCCATTGCCATCATCATCTACGCCGTTGCTAGCTTTATTTCTACCTGCGGCATCAACGCCATTTTCCCCCCCATTGCTCCAAACATTCCCTGCTAAATCTGGGTGATTGTAGTCAATGCCGCTGTCGATAACTGCTACGACAATGCCATCTCCAGTCAAGCCCTTCGCCCAAACTTCTGGAGCTTTAATTAAGTCTCTGCCCCACTCATCGCCGCCCAAGTCGGGAACATCAGGAAAAGTTGGCACACCTTGAGCTTTAGCAACTGCCGCCGCTGCATTCACCAAACCGAACCCAAAACGAGAGTCAAAACCCGGTGAGTTGCTGGGATTGTCAGGAACAATAGTTGCAGGAGTTGCAGATAAATTTAGGGTAAAATTTGTATTACCTTGGTTTTGATAAACTCGGACAAAGTATGTTCCGGCTGCCAAATTTTTGAGATCGATAGACTCTGGCGATAAACCGGGTTCTTTAGCAGAAGCAATAATATCGGTAAAGTCAATAGAATTGTCGCCGTTAATATCTTTAATCACAGCCACGTCAACATCGGCACTAAAACCGCTGACAGTTAATTTAAAGTCGTTATTTGCAGGCAAAGTAAAGCGATAAAGGTTGTCTGGGCGGGCGTTGCTAACCGAGTCAGCGATGGTTTGAGTGCTGCTCAAAACGCCTAAATCTCGGGCTTGGCTGAGTTGGTTGCCCAATACGGCATTTGCAGAGATGAACTTACCGCTGAGGTTTTGTGGTGATGTGTTGGCGACTAAGCCTAAAATAGCACCGGATTGGCGAATTTTAATTACTGTATTGGGAGTGCCGGAAACTGTTTCTAAAGTGAGGTCTGCTTCGGTAAGATTGTCAGTTAGTCCGATCGCATCCTCAAAACTGTTAAAGTCAGCGATCGCGTCTGCAACAGCCGGATCAGAGACTGGGGAGTTGCTGCGAAGGACAAAGGTATCTGCGCCCAAACCCCCTGTCAGCGTATCTTTGCCTCCATCGCCCATTAAAACGTCGCTACCGTTGCCGCCGTTGAGGCTATCATCTCCCCTACCTCCTTGCAAGGTATCGCTGCCCTTACCGCCAAATAGGAAGTCATTGCCGGCACCGCCGTTAAGCAAGTCATTCCCGACACCACCGAAGAGAGTATCGGAATTGCCACCGCCGAGGAGTCTGTCGTTACCATTATCACCGCTGAGGCGATCGGCATCCGAGGCACCGACAATAAAATCATTACCTCCGAGGGCAAAAAGTCCGTTACGATAAGGAGTCAAAAAGCCCGGAGTTAATGCGAAACTATTGGCGCTATCATCTAAAAGATAGGAAAATCCGTCAGGGCTCGGGCCGGCCATAAAAATTTACTCCTTAAATTGCGATCGATCTAAATTTTAGATTTCAAACATGAAATTGTCCTTAATAAATCTACCATCCCAAATTCATTAATCAGGATCGGAAAATGGGAAAACAACACTTGCATCGAATTCAGAATTTTTTCAACCTCGCCAAATCACGTTTAAAGCCTTATTTGCGCTATGTGATTTTGGGCGGCACGTTTTTATTTATTGCCAAAGCTTTTGTAAGTCATTGGCAAGAAGTCGCTAATATCCGAATTCGAGCCGAAAGTTTTCCGTTATTGGCGATCGCGGTTGGTATCACGTTACTGTCTCTAATTTTTGTCGGCTGGGTGTGGATGTTGATTTTGCGCGAATTCCGCCAACCTGTCAATGCCGCCTGGGCGATTCAAGTTTTTCTCAAGACTAATATTGCCAAGTATTTACCGGGGAATATTTGGCATTTTTGGGGTCGCATCTTGGAGGCCAAAAAGGCAGGCATTGCGCCCAAAGCTGCTACTCTCAGCGTCTTGCTGGAACCGTTGCTGATGGCTTCTGCGGGCGTGCTGATTGGCTTGATTTGTTTTGAGCGCATCAATGGGTGGTTGCGGATTGTCGGTTGTGCTGCTATTTTAACGGCGATTCATCCCCGAATTCTAAATCCGATCGTCCTATTTGTAGAGCGGTTGAAGTTATCCAAGAACAAGGGGGAAAATTCAGAGGTTGGGGATGCTGCGGGCGATCGACTAATTTCGCCTTTAGAGTCTAGCTCCAATCTAGCTAAAAAAATATCTAATGTCAAGTCCGAGCGCCAAAATAATTTGCCAATTAAACGCTATCCTTTAGTGCCGTTAATCGGACAAATCTGTTTTATCGGATTGCGGGGCAGCGGTTTTTTGCTAACGGTAATGGCTTTAAATCCGGTAAATTTTATCGATATTCCCAACTTGTTCGGTGCTTTTGCTTTGGCGTTTGTTGTGGGTTTGGTTGTACCGGGTGCGCCGGGGGGGATGGGAGTATTTGAAGCAACGGCGATCGCCCTGCTTGGCGATCGCTTTTCTGTGGGTATAATTTTGAGTGCGGTCGCTTTGTATCGGATTATCAGCATTCTGGCGGATGTTTCCGGTGCTGTTTTGGCGAAAATTGATAGGAAGCGCGATCGATTTATGTAGGGGCGGTGGATGGTGAATGATATCAGTTCAGGTTGCACCGTCAGGATACAGGACACGGCAATGCCGTCTCCTGTATCCAAAATAATATTGTAGGGACACGGCAATGCCGTCTCCTAATTTCTTAGGCTATAATCAAACAAGATTGTACAATGTGGTTTCTGTTTCAACTTAACTATTGAGCGATTTTAGTTTGGGATATCATTATGCTATCAATAATTTATCCTCATATCGAGAAAGTAGCGGGTCAACCCGCACGGTTGCAGCGGATACCCCGCGTGCGGGTTGTTCATATTGTGATGGATTATCTAGCTTATGGTTGGTCAGTGGAAGAAATGTGCCGCCAGCATCCTTATTTGATGCAGTCGGAGGCTCATGCAGCGATGGCTTATTACTTCGACTTTCAAGCTGAAATTGAGCAGGAGATTCGTGCAGAATGGGAGCAGGTACAACAGGAAAAATCTCTGCTTTCGCCTTCACCATTTTTCGTAAAAATGCGAGCTAAGGGGTTGTTGTAAGTGGCATCGTTTTTAGGTATGAGAAGATTGGGTTGGGATAGAATAAAAACAAAGTCTTTGAGTAAAGTCTATGTCGGCTAGGGATGTTTTCCATGAGTCTGTCAAATCCGCTCTTCTGAAGGATAATTGGGTGATTACCCACGATCCGCTGAAGCTAAAGTTTAGCAAAGACGATCGACTCAGGATTGACTTGGGGGCGGAAAAGCTTCTAGTTGCAGAGCGAGGTTTACAGAAGATTGCAGTCGAGGTTAAAAGCTTTCTGAGTGAATCAGCCATGTTTGATTTCCACTTAGCCCTCGGTCAATTTCTGAATTATCGACTAGCACTCAGGAGTCTGGAGCCAGATCGATCGCTCTATTTGGCAGTTCCGATCGCAGCCTATAATTCATTTTTCTGTCGTGCTTTGCCACAAGCGGCTATCGCTGAGTACGATCTGAAGTTGTTGGTATACGACCCTACTAATGAGGTGATTTTGGAATGGATCGATTAGCTAAATATCGGCAGATTGTTCGCACTTTCCTGATGGAATATAGTAAGACTAAACCCATCAATGGCGACATTGAAGTTCAGGTATTATTTGACACCGAACATGACCATTATCAGATATTAGATTTAGGTTGGGACGGTCATAATCGGATTTATAGTTGCCCGATTCACTTAGACATCCGCAATGAAAAAGTCTGGATTCAACGCAATCAAACTGATGAACTGATTGCTGAGGAGTTAGTGCTGATGGGTGTGGCGCGGGAGGATATTGTTTTGGGGCTTCAGCCTCCCTATGCAAGACCATTTACGAGCTATGGAGTTGCTTAGGCTGTTTGGAAAATGCTGTTTTACTCTCGATCGCGCGATCGGCTATAATCAAACAAGATTGCACAATGTGCTTCCTTTTTTCAACTTAACTATTTAGGGATTTTAGTTTGGGATGTAATTATGCTATCGATCGAGCAACTGATGAAAGAAGCTTTATCTTTGCCAAATGCGTTGAGAGCGCAGTTAGCAGAGAGGCTAGTTGAGAGTCTTGAATTTGATATAGACGGAACAGTTCAAAAGTTGTGGACTGCGGAAGCTAAGCAGCGTCGCGATGAAATCCGAAGCGGTATGGTTGAGCCAATTCCAGGAGAAGAAGCGTTAGCTCAGATTAGGCAGATTATAGCACAATGATAGAATTAATCAGATCGCCCTTCAATTAGATTAGTTTGTATAGGGGCGATCGTCTGAATCTATATCTTCTGTTCTTTGGTATTCTGAAAATGATGGAAGTGATACCCGAATGTTGATATCAATTGTTCCTGTATTAGTATCAAAACATATATTTCCGATCTTTACTAATAGCTCATTCGGCAAATAATTCCTTGAGTCAGATTGAACAGATGACTTAGTTTTATATCCTTCTTCCTCTAGCCAGTTAGGAATATTTCTCCAGTTGCCTACTGTTTCATTAGGCACATCTTTAATTTTTTTAAAGTATTGATATAAAGTTTTAGAGACATAGACCTCAACACCCTTGCGACTTTGATGTACTTGGTTAGCTATTTCAGCCGGACTGTAGCCACACAGCAAACCGCGCAAAAAAAGCTTTTCCCGTTCTGTGAGTCCCTTTCTGGCACGAGGAGATACTTGCCACTTGGCTTCTGCCATAGCTTTGTAGAGCCTTTCCAAGTCCCAGTTATTCGCGGCATCGGCAAAAATATCGTCGTTAGATGTCATCGCAGGGCATTGTGGTAAGTTGATAGCTAGAGCCTAACCAAAATTTATAGCTATGGCTAGTTGCTAGCTGGGTATAGCTAGTTTATCATCGTATTAGCTACTCAGATTTAGCTTATTTGGACTAACAAGGCATTATACCCACCCAAAGCTTTGCTAAATCATGCTTTCAGGCTATGTACGGTTAAAAAAATTCAGGGTAAAAGAGGAATTGAGAAATCGTTAGCTTGACAGAGTAAGCTTTTAGAGTTCTTGCTAATTTGCAATAACTTCAGAATTTGTTACTTAAGTAAGTAAGTCAAGATTAATTGCTCCCTTTGCCCGAATGACTAAGTTAGGAGTAGCTAAAGCTGTTTTTCACGGGTTAATCAAATGCCAAATGATTTTGACGATATAGTCGATGGAATTACGGAAGGAGTAATTAGTGCTGCTGCTAGAGGCGTTGGCAGATCAATTGCAAATATGGCAGAAAGAGCCTTTAACGCTCAAGAAGAAGATGAGTTTGTAGAAATCGATTCAGATGGTGTAGTTCGTCCACTCGAACCCAATCAATCTCCAAAAGGAGTGGCACTGCGCGATCCAAAAGGTGAGTATTAGTTGCCTAACCTCAAAAGTAGTTATTAAACAATAATAAATAATGACAAATATTGCGATTAATCGTGGACTTATATTTCTCGAAAATGATTTATCTAGAGATAGGATGGCTGTTGAGAGTGAGAAAATTAAGCGCTACTATCCACAGTTTAATTTTAAAGCATCTAAAGGCTCTATCAAGGCTGTAGAGGGGTATTTAAAGACAGCGGACGAAAACTATTACCGAGTTAGAATAGAAATTCCTTCAAACTATCCTTACAATATGCCATTGATTAAGTTGCTTGAAAGAACCATTGAACCTGATTGTCCTCACAGGTATTCGAGTGGCAATTTATGTGTGATGAAGCCAGAGCAATGGACTTCAAACTATTCATTGGCATATATGGTATCTAAGGCTGCAATCTGGGTTAACAAATATGATGTTTGGCAACGTACTAAAAATTGGCCAGGAAAAGAGCAAGCACATTAATGAAAGATCAAAATTATTCACTTGAGTTTGATAGAATTAGCTATCTACTTAATCCAGAGATTTTTTCAGATAAGCGGATCACTGTTGTTGGTTTAGGTAGCGGTGGTACACCAGCTTGCGATCACCTTGTAATGAATGGTATTCGGATTTGGGAACTTTACGATCCAGATACTCTAGAACCTGAAAATCTTGTCAAGCATCCTAGAATGCGTAAAGATTTAGGACGACTCAAAGTAGACATACAAAAGGAGTGGATAGAAGACAGAAATCCTGATGTAGAAGTTAAAACTTTTGCAGAGGATGTGATGCAATCTCCGAACTTTATTGAGTCGGTTCGTCGCTCCGATCTCGTTCTTTCTTGTTCAGATAAAAAGAGTGTCAGAGAGTTTGTCAGTGACCAGTGTGTGGCAGCAAAAGTTCCTTTTGTAACAGCATCCGTGTTTCGGACAGGCATAGGAGGTGAAGTTTTTGGCTACATTCCAACTCTGACTGGTTGTTACAAGTGTTTACAACTTTTCTCCGAACTCAATCAACTTGACTTATCAGACGAGGTTTTGGGACTTACGGAAGATGAAGAAAGTAGAATTTATGGTCTTGATGAAAAAGAATTTCGTGCATCAGGACTCTCAATTGATATCCAAATGATTGCATTGATTCAAGTTAGGATGGCTCTCTCTATTTTGCTTAGAGAGTCAACTCAGTCCATGCCTACATTAAAAAGTAACTGGATTGTGTATGGAAATAGACCAGCCCCAGGAATATTCCGCAGTCATTTTGAAGCAAAGCAAATGCTTTTAAAACCTCAAAAAGTATGCTACTGCACTAATGTCAATCATCAAATGGAGGATTAATATGTCGGGAGTTTTATCTTGGTTTGGAATAGGTAGATCAGATTATAGGCCTTCTAATCTAGACGTATCAGTTGAAATTTTTGAGACTGTCATTGCCAGAATAAGTCATGCAGTATCAGTTTCTAACCGTGAGGAAGGTGGAAAGTTTATTGGAAAAATTAGTCAAAATGGCAATCATATAAAAATCCGAGTAGAAACTTATATAGACTCTGGGCCTCGTGTCAATAACTCAGTAGGTCACTTGATGCCAGATGGTGAGTATCAAGAAGCAATGTTTCGCGTGTTGGAGACATTTGACCAAGATATTAATTACCTGGGTTCTTGGCATACTCATCACTGCAATGGACTAGCAGAATTGAGTCAAGGTGACATTAGGGGTTATACAGAAACTGTGAATAGCCGTCAATATGATTTGGACTATTTCTTTGCTCTATTGATTACAGATTTGTGTGGCTCGGAACTTCGGAAGCGTTACTACTTATTTGTCAGAAGTCAAGGCTCTGCGGAAATCCCTGATTCTGCCGTACATATTATTAAAGGATCATCACCTTTAGAGCAAATTTTGAAAATTGCCGAAGAAGCTGCATTTGCTCATCGTAGCAGGGCGAACGCATCTAAACTTTAGATTAGCAGAATATGGTATATTGGAGAATAATCGTTGAGTAACTACAAATTATTTAATTAGGGTTTACCTGTATG
>NZ_JAEQCE010000176.1:0-3892 GCF_020738665.1 Microcoleus sp. PH2017_08_TRC_O_A | reverse complement strand
CTGCGGTCATGCTTCGCCCCTACCGATATATTCGACTTGCGTGAGAGGCACCCACTCCTCGGAAAAAGCAGGACTGAAGTCCTCACTACAAACCTTATACAATCTGTTCGTAGTGAGGACTTTTGTTCTCGGAAAAAGCAGGACTGAAGTCCTCACTACAAACCTTGTAAAATCTGTTCGTAGTGAGGACTTTTGTTCTCGGAAAAAGCAGGACTGAAGTCCTCACTACAAACCTGTTTTTTAGCCCGTATTCCGCATCCCGGCGGCAATACCATTAATCGTCAGCAGAGCTCCCCGCAACAACTCACCCTTGCTGTAACGCGAGTGAATCACACCGGGTACTCCGCCAGTACCATGTTGCCGCAATCGCTTCAGCAGTGAAACCTGCAACAAACCCAAAGGCACAATTGTGGCATTTCGTAATTGCACAGAACGCTGAAGCGATGGATCTCCATCCAACAAACTCTGGTGTCCGGTAATAGTTAAAACCAAATTACGAATCAAGTAGAATTCGGCAGCAATTTGCTCGAATAAAGCCTTAAATCGCTCTCTGTCTGCCGGTAACGCCAACTCCCGCACGTAGTGTTCTGCAATCTGCAAATCCACCTTCGATAATGTCATTTCTACCTTGGAAATTACCATTCTAAAAAACGGCCATTTCAAGTAAAAATACTGCAAAAGTTTCATGTGTTCTTCCGGTTCTTCCAGCAAATACTCTTGTAAAGCTGTGCCGACACCATACCAAGAAGGCAGCAAAAAGCGGCTTTGAGTCCAGCTAAACACCCACGGAATTGCTCGCAAACCGCTGATGTCTTTCTTCCCGCCGCGACGGGCTGGGCGAGAACTAATTTGCAACTGACTGATTTCTTGAATCGGGGTAACGTGGTGGAAGAAATCTACTAAATCTGGCTGTTCGTAGATTAAATTACGGTAGTGCGATCGCGATTTCGCCGATAACTCTTCCATAATCTCGTTCCAAGAGTCGATGCCATCGAAACCTGTATGCAGCAAACTAGCTTGAATTACCGCCGCCGCCACGGTTTCTAAATTGTAAAGCGCCAACTCCGGCAAAGAATATTTAGAAGCCAAAACCTCGCCTTGTTCGGTAATCTTAATTCGCCCGCTGATACTCTTTCCGGGCTGAGCCAAAATCGCTTTGTAAGCAGGCCCGCCGCCTCGCCCTACCGAACCGCCACGGCCGTGAAAAATTCGCAATTCTACTTCGTGCTTTTCCGCAACCATTTGCAAAGCTTTTTGAGCTTTGTGAATTTCCCAATTGCTGCTGAGGAAACCCGAATCTTTATTACTGTCCGAATAGCCCAGCATCACTTCTTGCAATTTGATTTTTCGGATTGGACAGTCTAGATTTTGTTCGCTTGGTTTGGCTGTTTCTTGGGCGTATCCTCCGGCTAATAAAGCCCGATAAACTGGCAGTTCAAATGCCTCCTGCATTACTTTTGGCGCTTTTTTCAAGTCTTCCACTGTTTCAAACAATGGGACTACTTGAATGCTGCTAATTCCGGTCGCTGGATCGTAAAGTCCTGATTCTTTTGCTAGCAACAAAACCGCCAGCATATCGCTGAGGTCGTGGGTCATGCTGATGACGTAGGTTTCGCAAATTTCCGGGCCGAACTCCTGGTGCATTTGCCGCAATATGCGGAAGGTATTAATTGTCTCGCAAGTTTTGGGAGAAAATGGCAATTCTGCGGGAATTAATGGGCGGCGAGTTTGCAGTTCTGTTGCTAGCCATATCACTCGATCGCCTTCAGACATTTCATTGTAAAGCTTGGGCAAAATTTGCAAGTATTCAGCAATTTCGCTCAAAGCGTCGGAGTGTACTGTTGACTCTTGGCGGATATCTAGGTAAGCCAAATTAAATCCGTAGATTTCTACTTGGCAGAGCAGATTTTCCAAGTCCCGACAGCTTAAACCGGTTTCGATTAAATTGTGCTCGATGAGCTGCAATTCGGTCAAAAACTCGGTTCCCGATCGATAAAGGCCGCTCATTCCGGGATGTTCCGACAAGGCTTCGCGCTCCCGTTGTAACTCGTCTCCTTTGTAGAGGCGCCAGTTGCGATCGCGCGTATTTTCCAGTCGCTGGAGTACGTAGGCGAGTTTCAACCGATAGGGCTCTTGACGGTAGCGGATCGCCCACTGCTCGTAAACCTCGGGAAATTCTGATTTGTCGCGATCGAGCGATTCGAGCAATTCTGGCAATACGTCGCTCCAGTGCAGCGACAAACTCAAAAGTTCGTTCAACCGCTTCACCGCATTGATGTACTTGCACAGCACTAAATGGCGTTGATAGCAAGCAGTTTGCCAAGTAACTTTTGGGGTGACAGAAGGATTCCCGTCTCTGTCGGAGCCCACCCAAGAACCGAACTTGCAAAAATTGTAACTAGGTGGTTTCAGGTAAGGGAAAGAAGCGTGCAGCGCTTGCTTTAAGCGTTGGTATAGCTCGGGAATAGCATCAAACAGCACTTCGTCGAAGTAGTGCAGGGTGTATTCCACCTCGTCAAGTACAGTCGGTTTGAACTGGTGCAGTTCGTCAGTGCGCCACCAAAGGCGAATTTCTTCCATGAGTTGCTCTTGGAGAGCCGCAGCTTCCCAGGAAGACACCGGGTAGGGGCTTTCTGAGTCGGCCCCGAGTACCTGAAATTTCTCGTCAACTTGGTCTAGCTTTTGGAGAATCTTCGCCATCCGCCGCTGCTTGGTGCGGATCGTGTTGCGGACAATTTCCGTCGGGTGGGCGGTGAATACTAAGCGGATGTCTAACTGATCGATCAAGCGCTGGATTTGCTGGCTGGGTACGTTCAAGCGCAGTAGCATCGGGAACAGTTGGTGAAATGTTCCGGCGTCTTTGGCGATCGCCTCGCTGCTGTCTACCTTGCTCAGAGCTGTTTGGGCCGGGCCTTCCCTGTGCCGCGGGCGATCGGGCGCATCCGTTGCTTGTCCCGGCAGCTTAGCAAACATCCGCCCGCCAGCATCGTTACTGCCAGTGTAAGCTAGCTGTTGGTCTCGTTGTTCGTAGTGCTGTTCGACAATGTTGATTAACTGAAAATATAGTGCAAAAGCACGAGCGGCGCGGATGGCGGCGTTGAGATCGAGCTTTTCGATTAGCTGTAGGACATTCGACTCGCGAAAGTGAGTGGCTTGTCCCTCGGCCGAATTGACCGATCGCATTTGTTGGAGCAAATCCACCAATTCCTGCCCGCACTCCTGTCGCAGCACCGATTCCCACAAGTCCTCTACTACTTTGAGGCGATTGCGTAGAAACAGGTCTGATTTTGAGTAAGGGGCAGAATGGGGAATAGATGGTGTATCAATAGCCTGTTCTGAAGACTGGAGGACTGAACTCATCGGGCTGTTCCTCAAATAGCTGCGGGTGTCTAGAAAATTGTATTGTTTAGTTTCACCTAAAACATTTTTATTTGCAGTCAAATTTGAGACATCTGATACAATTTGCGATTTGTGCTTGCGGATGACTCATGACGATCGTGCTTTGGAGCTCGGGGTCTCCCTTTCCTGGTGTTTTAAACTTCCCCGACCTGCTTGCGCGATCGGTCGGGGATTTCAGTAGCCCTAGAACGTGTTGCTCCAATGAGCAAGCAAGTCCTGAGCCTCCAGGCTGGTCTAAAAGCAGCCCCAATACAGAAATATTCTTAGCTCCATTCTCATCAGCATCACCAACCCAGCCACAATGACCACACCTAAACTTCTTGCCACTTCTGTATGATTCACCTCTAACGGGGTTAGGAACTGTAACTTAATTTATGGACAAAGCTACCCATCCTTGACTATTTGGGTAGCTTTTTGAGCAAATTGTGGCCGCACGAGACTATTTGCCCCTGGTTCAATTTGTTTTTGCCCCCGTGCCATTGGATGACAGATG
>NZ_JAEQCE010000175.1:0-3897 GCF_020738665.1 Microcoleus sp. PH2017_08_TRC_O_A | reverse complement strand
GCTTCCAGTCCCTCCCCTTTCGCTTTCACTTCGAGCGGATTGACCCGCCTTGGCTGAACTACGCAGCTCTCTATCCCATTGCCAAAGGCATTTGGGATTGCTTTTCTGAGGATGTTGTAAGAACCGTTAACATCGGAGTTAATTAATTGACCGACTGATGTTCTGTATAATCCTCTTTTGATTCGCCTGCCACTAAATACGACATCCAAAGCGCTAGTATGCCCGTACACAGGAATTGGATCTAGATTCAAGAAATTAAAGTCGGCGACCCCCTCACGAGAGCCGCCGCTCTCCAAAACCGTGCGTGAAAATTTCTCTTCACACGGCTCCTCAATGACTCGGTGATTGTCACTCATACCGCGTTACCAACATATCCTCTTTCCAGAACCATTCTGTACGTGAAGGTGGCTTAGGTTTAACACTTTTACAGCTAGATTTTGTACCCCGACTGCCATCTGTAGCAGTCTTTATATCGTGGCAATGCCTGTGAAGTAAGTCCCAGTTGTCATAAGAATCCTTTCCACCTTTCGATTTAGGAATTCTGTGGTCAACTTCCATGACATCTTCGTCTCGAAAATGTAATCCGCAGTGAGAACATTTACCCTTTTGAATCTTAAGAAGTGTTGTCACTCTTTTGGGACTTTCAGGGTGTTTTCCCATTCTTATACTCCAATACACCAGGTTTCCGTCGTATGGTGACGATTCGCCTTTAACTTTGGCATGGTCTATGATTTTTATTTGACCATGTTTACGTAACCGGAGAGGGTTAGTCCCTTCTTCCCTGATTGCGAATACCCAGTGATCATTGCCTATGGTTTGCCAGTATTTATTTGACACCCATGTTTTCGATTTGTGATGGCGATGATTTGCCCAAGCTCTGAGTTTTTGATACACCAGTGAGTCTAATTTATAGAAGACTTTGCTACTTGGAACCGTTCGGTAATAATTAGCCCACCCTATAATTAGAGGATTTAACCTCTTAATTAAATCTGATTGAGATTTGGCTTTGTGGATGTCTATTATTCTTGCGATTTCTTTGAGGTGTATCTTAACTTTTGTCGGGCTTGGGGTGATGATTGTGCTGAAACCCAGTAGTTCACCTTGGGGATTTTTCCCGCTAGTATATTTGCCAGATGGATATTGCCTGACTTTGAATCCCAGGAAATCAAATCCTGGAGACTGTCCATCATGGCTGCTCATTGTGTGAGCTATCCTTGTTTTACTGAATTTTAGCTCCAAACCCATGCCTTTTAGCCATTCAGAGATTATCTCTTTACACTTTTGAACAACGGTTAAATCTTCGTGGAGAATTACGAAGTCATCGGCGTATCTTATTAAGGATATGCTTTTACATTTTTGTTGCCAGCTTACTTGCCCTTTTCCTGTTGACTTTTTGATGTCCAAGGTTTTGGCAAATTCCTTAATTCGATGTTCCATCCCGTGGAGAGCTATATTAGCCAGTAGTGGAGAAATAACTCCACCCTGTGGCGTACCCTCAAGTGTTGGAAACAACT
The DNA here is from genome assembly GCF_020738665.1 of Microcoleus sp. PH2017_08_TRC_O_A. Taxonomy (NCBI): domain Bacteria; kingdom Bacillati; phylum Cyanobacteriota; class Cyanophyceae; order Oscillatoriales; family Microcoleaceae; genus Microcoleus; species Microcoleus sp. PH2017_08_TRC_O_A. The sequence continues at coordinate 2,383 of NZ_JAEQCE010000175.1, read as the reverse complement.
GCTGTCCGTCCATCACCCCCGCTCTGAGCCATGCCTTGATTTGGCGGCGCAAAAGCGGGAATGTATTTAATTTTTTAAGCAGTGCTTCATGGTCGATTTTGTCGAAGCATTTGGCGATGTCCGCATCTAGCACATATTTTTGCTTATACCTAATCGCATTAAATATTGCCCCGATAGCATCTTGGCACGAGCGTCCAGGTCTGAACCCATATTGGTTCGGTTCAAATCGCGCTTCCCATTCTGGTTCTAATGCCAGTTTAACAAGCGCCTGCAATGCCCGGTCTTTCATTGTTGGGATTCCTAAAGGTCGCTTCTCTTCTGTACCAGGCTTGGGAATCCATACTCGCCTGGTTGGGCTGACCTTTGAACTCAGGTTTATATTACCTATTAGGTCAAGGCGTTGCTTTGGGGTTAGTGATTTGACACCATCCACACCTGCCGTCTTTTTTCCTTTGTTATCCTGAGTAACCCTACGAACCGCTAAGCATTTTGCAGCCCAGGACTTCATCAACAACTTTTGGAGTCTGCGAAGCGCCTTAATATCACCACGATTGGCGGCTTGATAGATTCTTTTCTGCAACTTGAACACAACTCTTTCCAGCTTTCGCCAAGGAGTCTTGTTCCATTCATACATCGGTTTTACCGTGCTCATGACTTTTATATTGCTACTGGAGGCTCTATCTTCCGAGACACCGTGGGTCTGTCTGCATATCTCCCTCGTTACAGGGGAGCTTTCGCTTTTGACCCAATCTCTCCTTGCCGTTGCATCCGGTTAGCACCTACTCTGAAAATCGACTTTTCCAGAGAGCAAACGGTAGGTTATTTCGTTCCTGTTCGTCTTTGTTTAGAGCTTTTAGGGTGGTACTTTCCACCGGGTTTATTACAGAGTGCTTGGTTGGTCAAACAAACAATTGCCAACCCTGTGGTAAATTGAAGGTAGAATCCCTTTATTACCAATCCTTGCCCTTTTGGGACTCCCAGCGTATCAACCTGTTTCGCTGGTTATCTCTCACGATGGTTCGGATGTACCTTTGCTTTTGCTACCCATAAACTCCTGCTCAACGGGATTCTAGAATAGGTTTTCCAGTTACCGCTTTTTCACCCCGCTTTACGGATTGATGGCTAATCGCTACCGTAGGGGTGATGCTTTCACCGCAGCACCAGCGGGATGGGACTTGAACAGTGTTCTCACCCACAAGACGAACAAGTTGTCATCTAACAAGGGATTAAAGTGCGAACTCAATCCATATTGGATTACCTTATTAGAGCCTGAATTCCCCCCATTTCTGGGTTTCTTCAGAACGAAACGCACGCTCGACTTAGACGTGTAAGATTCTTCTTGAACAATCACCTTAATTCCCACCAATCGAGCCTTGTATTCCAACATCTCAATTAATCGAGCGTGAGGAATGCTGACAAAGTTTTGATTAGTTCGTTTTCCCAGGTTAATTTCAGTTTTCCACTGTGCATTTTTGCCAATTACTAGCGTCCCAATTTGATTTGCCGTCAGAAGTTCGACTATTAATCGACTTGTGTGATGCAAGTAATTATCGACTTTTTGGTTGCGACAGCGGGTTAAGCGTTGAAGCCGGGGTGAGGTTTTGCGCTCCCCTTTTAGTTGGGATTGCAACTGCGAAGAACGTTTGTTGTAGAACTGGTTAATCGATTTGAGTGGTCGCCCGTTAATCAAAAGAGGGATAAATCCCGGTTGATTTGAAGTTAGCGCCGCTAAATTGTCCAGTCCCAAATCAATACTAGCTACGAAGTTGTTACTGCTAGCGGTGGACTCCGGTTCATCGTAAATTACCTCAATTACATAAGCATCGCATTTGGGAACCAATCTAACTTGACAAATTCGTTCGGGATTTACTTTGGTTTTGATTAAAATCTCAGTACCTGACAGTTTAATAATTCCATTTTTCAACTGCCTGCTGCTTATTGCTTGAATCGTATAAACCAGGATATTTCGACCTTTGACTTTATCTTTGTACTTAGGTAGTTTTGGACGACCCGTAAATTTAGAGGCATCTTTTTTGTAAGCTTTGAGAGCTTCAAAAAACGATTTCCAGTTTTTGTCTAACAACATCAAGATTTGCTGGCTAACCTTGGCAGGCATTGCCTTGTAAGCTGCGTGAGATTTCATCAAGCGATTCATTTCGTTGTAATTGACATAGCCCCATCCATAAATGAAACTTTGACGAAGGACATAATTGGCAGCATTGTAGAGATTCTTCGATTTAAAAGCTAGTTCGTCAATTTGGACGAAACGGCGTTCTTTCGATTTAATGATGTGACGTTCTGTTAGCTGCATTCTCAACCTCCTGACCACATAATACCATGCTTGATTACTTATGCTTACAAACTGAATGAAGTTTTACAATAC
>NZ_JAEQCE010000174.1:0-3908 GCF_020738665.1 Microcoleus sp. PH2017_08_TRC_O_A | reverse complement strand
CGACAACCTGTTAGGCAACTTAGGAAATGACACAATTAATGCTGGCAACGGCAACGATCTTGTGTTTGGTAATGAAGGTACAGACTTGCTGTTTGGTGGAGCAGGAAATGACACGATTTACGCCGGCAAAGACAACGACAGTCTCGATGGCGGTATTGGCAACGACTTCCTGCTCGGCAACAATGAAAACGATGTCCTCTGCGGTGACGCCGGTAACGATACGCTTTTCGGCGGTAAGGGTAACGATCTCCTTGCTGGCGGTGCTGGTTCCGATTTCCTTTCCGGGGATATAGGAGATGATACTTTGACTGGCGGTTCGGGAAGTGATGTGTTTTTCCTAAATCAAAGTTTGGGTAGTGACATCATTACTGATTTCCGCAAGGGCGAGGATTTAATTGGGTTGGCTCCCGGTTTGAGTTTCAATCAACTCAGCATTGCGTCTAGCAGCAATCAAACTTTGATTAGCGTGACGGGTACCAATCAATTGTTAGCGAAGCTTAACGGTGTACCCGGTACTCTCAGCGCTGGCGATTTCACTCAGGTAACAATCTAACTGCCTCTGGTAGGGTGCGCGACGCGCACCTTACTATCGGCAAAACATCGGGTAGGGTGCCCGGCGGGCTGAATGTTTTGACTAAAGACTGAGGATTTCCTCCCGCTGGGTACCCTACTGTTAGTTACTGGAATTTCGGATTTTTTGGGAACTTTTCGCGATCGGCAAATACCTCAAATTGACAGACCTTGAGAGCAGATTTTAGGGTTTTAGGTCAATCAGTAATTTGGAACCGCAGCAGCTCTTCTCTGGATTGACATTACATCCTCTGCGGTTAATTGAAATCGGGTGAATCTAGTTTTTGAAGAGGGCGAAGCATGACCGCATATAAGTTATTAGTTATAATCTCATATTCACGGAGGTCATGCTTCGCCCCTACACAGATATTTGCGAAACCCAGATGCACCCATTGAAATCAAAGCAATCGCCACATAGCAATAATTCTGTCTGAATGTATTTTTCTGATTTAAATCATGGAGAAAAACCAGAAATTCTCTTGATTCTAGTTCCCCCATGCTTTCACGAAGTTTTTTAGCAATCCGGGGGTTTTCAGAATGTATATTTTACCAGAAATAATTGGCTGAAAGTCTCTACATTTGAGGAAGCAATTAAAGTCAGACTATTCATTAATCCAATCCTCTTCATTATAGGTAGAGGTCGCTCTCAAACTGTCAACTGTCAACTGTCAACTAAGAGGGCTCTCACGGGGGCACTGCCCCTACAACTGTCAACTGTCAACTGTCAACTGTCAACTGTTGAAGGACTTCAAGGTCATTTACCAGCAAATAGTAAACATCATCATCGGGTATGAAAAATGAACTCAACTTTTACCAGTATTGATTCACAGTCTGTTCTCGGCAATTCTCGTCCTAAATCTCTTGTCTTCATTGACTCGGACTTAGATGACTATCAAACTTTGGCGGGCGGCGCGATCGCAAATTCTGAGACAATCATTTTAGATAAAAATAGCAACGGAGTCGAGCAAATTACTGCGAAACTGCAAACCATTGCTGCTGCGGGGGGAACTGTAGACCAAGTTCACATTTTTTCTCACGGGAATTCTGGCAGTTTGCAGCTAGGTTCGGCGACGCTGAATTCGGATAATTTGCCGCAGTATGCAAGCCAGTTGGAAGGGTGGCGCACGGCATTGAGCGATCGCGCTGATATCATGCTTTACGGTTGCGATGTGGCGGCGGGTGATGGGGCTAATTTTGTCGATCGCCTTTCGGAGTTAACCGGGGCTGATATTGCGGCATCTAGCGATCGCACTGGCCGCGGTGGTAACTGGAATTTGGAGTTTACCAAGGGTGATATTGAAGCACCCCTTGCCTTGACTCCAGAAGCAATGGCGGATTACCAAGGGACTTTAGCCACTGTTACCGTTACCAACACTAATGATAGCGGGGCCGGTTCATTGAGAAGCGCGATCGCCTCCGCAGCAGCCGGCGATATTATTCAATTTGCCTCCTCTCTGGCCAATCAAAAAATTACCCTCACTTCCGGTCAACTTGTCATCAACAAAAACTTGACAATTGATGCAAGTGCTGCTAGCAATTTAACCATCAGTGGCAACAACACTTCGCGGGTAATCCTCACCGAAGGTTCCACCAATGTTACTCTAAAAAACCTGATTGTTGCCGACGGCAAAGTTTCGGGAACCGATCCGAATAATGAGGCGACTAGCAGCGGCGGCGGCATTCAAACTGGCGGTAACAGCACTTTAACTTTAGAAAATTGCCAAGTCAACAATAATGTTGCCGGTTTCGGCGGTGGCGTTTACACGGGTTTCCGCAGCACCACAACAGTAATTAACAGCAAGTTTAGCGGCAATGACGGTTCTTTGGCTAGCAATACCGAACGCGGCGGCGGGGCGATCGCCACTAAAAGCGGCGGTGTTCTGAATATCAGAGATAGCGAATTTACCAACAACAAAGGCAGCTATGGCGGGGCTGTGAATAACCTGTTGGGCAGCATGACGATCGAAAACTCGAAATTCACTGGCAACCGCACAGATAAAGGCGTTGGCGGGGCAGTTTACGTCGATGGCGCTAATGCTTCTGGCCCCAATGCAACACCAGGCCCTACTCCTGGCAACATTATCATCCGAGGCAGCACTTTTGACGGCAATATCGGGACAGGAGAAGGAGGTGGAGCCTTTTTGTTTGGTTATAACCAAGACAAAGTAGTTTTGGAAAATAGCACTTTTATTAACAACAAGGCTATCAAAAATGCAGCGGGTCAGGGAGGTTCTGGTGGTGGAGTTCGCCACGGAAATGTAGATTTGACAGTGACAAATACCACCTTTGCAAACAACACAGCCGATGATAACGGTGGTGGCTTGTGGCTGGGAGAAGAGGGTAATATCAACATTGTCAATAGTACATTTTCCGGCAACACGGCTGCTAAACAAGGCGGCGGAATAGTTGTCGGTAACAAAGATGCCTTTTCGACTAACATCGTCAATTCGACTTTTGCCAAGAACACCGCTGGAGAGTTTTCGGGAGGTATTGCAACTTTTGGAAATCAGCCAATTACTGTCAAGAATTCGATTTTTGATAGCAACACGGCTGGCAATCCTTTTAAAGTTAAATTCCAAACTGGAAGAGAACTAATTGATGGCGGGAATAATCTTCAGTTTCCCGCTAAACTTACGACAGGCGATCCTAACGACAATAACGCTACGGCAAAGGTGACGATCGCAGATCCGAAACTCGGCCCTTTGCAAAATATTAACGGCGCTTTCGTGCTGCCGCTGCTAGCCGGAAGCCCCGCCATTGACACAGGTACAGGTGCAGGCGCGCCAGCTAAGGATCAGCGCGGTGTGACTCGCCCCCAAGATGGTGATGGTAACGGCAGTGCGATCGTCGATATCGGCGCTTTTGAATTCACAACGACAGCCACGCCGACTCCGACACCAACTCCTACACCAACTCCGACACCTACACCCGCCCCAACTCCGACACCCGCCCCAACTCCGACACCCGCACCAACTCCGACTCCGACACCCACACCCGCCCCAACTCCGACACCCGCACCAACTCCGACTCCGACACCCACACCTGCGCCCACGCCGACACCGGCACCAACTCCGACTCCGATACCGGGCACAGATAATTGTTTGCTCGATCGAGTCAGCGCCCCGGAATTAAACTCTGCTACCATCACCCCCAACCCCGTCCAAAACACTCTCAATGGCGGTAACAATGCCGATTTCATGATGGGTAGCAGCATCCCCGAGTCGATTAACGGGCTGGGCGGCAACGACACTATCTACGGACTTGGCGGCAATGACAACATTGACGGCGGTGCAGATAACGACTTGCTCTTCGGCAATGACGGCACTGATTTCATCCAA
>NZ_JAEQCE010000173.1:0-4392 GCF_020738665.1 Microcoleus sp. PH2017_08_TRC_O_A | reverse complement strand
AGTTAATGCTACGTCAGGACTGCGCCAGATTGCGGTTAGCAGTGATGGGCGCAAGCTGTTTGCTACTGCGGCTGATGGTTATATTTACGCTGTGAATATCGACCCAGAAGACAAACCTAGCGAACCGAATTCTAATCCCCGGAAGTGGTGGGAGCAAATTGGAAAGGTTTTGACTCCTACAGGGGCTTGGGGGTTGGCTGCAACTCCTGACCCGCTGAAAATGGTTTTTACTAATGGTAACCCGAACACAGACGGCAGCGGTTTTGGGGTGCTGACAGTGAGTGATGACCCTCTGAATTTGACTCCTACAACTGTCTACACGAATTTAACGCTGACTGATAATAGAAATGTGTTTGAGGTGAATGAGGGGGTGGCTGTCACGATGACTAAGGACGGGAAGTATGCGTTTGTGGCGGGTCGTAATAGTAAAAAAATCCTTGATATCCGTTGGGGCCGAATCCGAAATTAGTGGCTGCTACTGAACCGGTGCCGGGGGTTTTAACTAATAATGTGACTCTTTCTGGTGATGGGAAGTATCTGATTGGTTCTTATCCTACTCTAGGTGGTAGTGGAAATGCTTATGTCTTTGATGTGGAGGAAATTATTAAGACTGTTGAAAATCCTGGTGGTAAAGATTTGACGAAGGTGGCTTTTGATAAAATTAACCCGAAGGTTGTTTCTAAAAGTTTTGCCATTGGTGGTAATCCTTTGGGGTTGCTTGTAGCGCAAAATTTTGAGGACATTCTGCTCAGAGAATTAGAACAGTTTGAAAGGCTACTCAGCGAACCGAATAATCTCAAACAAATAGACGATTTTCTTAAGCGTTGGATACTACCACAAATACAGGGGAAATATCCTACCATAGAGCGAATACTGCGTCGGTTCGGGGAAACGGGTGATTGGACGGTGGCAGATACAGAAATCATAGCGTTACTTAACAAGGGAGTTGATAGGTATCGGTTTGATTCTTCTCGAGTAGATGGATCGGGACCTCATGGTGTCAGAGCACCAATTCCAGAAGATCGGGAAATTCATCTCATATTTCGTGGGGTGGCTGGGGGTGCTAATTTTGCTTGGTTTGCGCGTTTAGTAGGGTTAGGCAATTTTGAAAATTTGCCTAATGCAAGCCGACACATGAATCATTATTTGGAGAATTCTGGACAACCATTAACTATTGACATGAATGAATTTATGAAGGTTTCTAGCGTGAAAAAGAACGTAGAAAAAGCAGTGGAAGAAGCTAAAAAAATTATAGCTAGATCCAGAAAAGATAGCAAAAATCTACGTCCAAACACATTGATTAGTGGTGTCAGAAAATCTGATAGAATAAGAAAAGAAGAATCAGTAGATTGGTTTTTTGCAGTGGGTGATTACAGCTACTGGTGGCAAGCCGATCCCCTTACTGGCGAGATCACCGTACAAATCAGAGACCAATACAACTGGGATCAAGGTAAAGACGTAAACATTTTGGGAGTTACAATCAAAGATGAGGTTCTGGGAAGTCTTCATCAGGCTGGACTTGCCCAAGAATATCAAGTAAAAGGAGAATATAAGTCGCGTATTTAGGAGGATTACAAGAATATCAAGTAAAAGGAGAATATAAGTCGCGTATTTAGGAGGATTATGTGATAAAAAAAGGAGCGATTATTACCAGTGTTATTCTGACTTTATTTCAGTTAAGTAGTTGTTCAATTGCAACTTCTACCAAAGTCTCTGAACCAGAGACTCAAGCATCTCAAATGCCTGTTGATATTGAAGAAGTGCAATCATTCACTCGGATTATTTTGCCCAAAAGCTATCGAGATTTGCACGTTGACGATGACAAAGAGCGTGGCCGTCTGATTTCTGTGCGGTTCACGATGAACCGCATAGAATTAGATAAGTTCTTAACAGAAGCAGGTTATGAGGGGAAGGCAAAACTTAATGATGGCCGTGAACTGGGAACCGCTCACTTGGCGTGGAAACGCTGGTGGACGCCAGACAATGCAAAGAACTACTTATCAGGTATAATTCGTGAGGATAACTCAGGTAAAGTCTGGCAAAGTCAGATACTGGTAGACCTGGTAAGTGAAAAAACTGTTATTGTGTACCTTCGGGTATTAGGGGTATACGGAAGTTAATTTATCTGGGAAAAACATCTACTTTGATAGTATCTTAAGCTGTTCGACATTCAAACTGCACTATTTGTGGCTCAGACCCCGTGGTGTAAAAGGTTCAAGCAATAATTTAAATGACTAACAGCTTACTAGAGCAACTAAAGCAAGCAAGCTTGCAACGAATCGACGGTCGGTGGCAACTGCTGGCAACTGCTGCTGGCAATGAGGAAAGTATTCGTCAGACGTTGCGCGGTCTGGATGTTAATGAGTTGCGCCTTGACACGGACATTGCTTTGCCCAGCAACTTAGTTGAAGATAGGGTTTTGGCTCTTTCTGTTTCCCGACCCGAACTTTTGCGTAATTTGTTAAATCAGTGGGAAATGGAACCACGCACTGGCGATCCATATCTGGATTCTGGGTGTTTAGACATAGCTCTTAAAACAGCCCGCAGATGTCTCATGGTTGTAGAAATAGATCGTGATGCAGAACCGTGGCTGTGGGATGAACATTTAAAGCCTACATACATGAAAGAAACCATTCGCTTGCTAGCTCGTCGTCCTCTGATTAGTAAAGTGTTGACGCAAAATGACATTGAAAATGCTATTCTCTGTGGGGGCAATCTTCTTCTAGCGTTGCGAACACAAGAAGTACAAATTGAAGAATCTGTATTTGCTCACTATGCGGATTCAATAATTTCCACTGGTCCCTACGTTACCGCTCTGCTGATTGAGTTATCGAGACGAACTAATTTCGATTCCCGGGTCTGGTTTGAACGGATTCTGGAAGTATTTCCTACTATTTCGGATCCGCTAGATCTGACTCTATCAACCTATGCTTTACTCAATGATCAATGGGTTATGCCTTGGTGATCGGGACAGTTAGCTGTGACCAGTAATGCGACTCGCGCCTATGTACCTTTGGAATAAGTAGTTAAGCAAAATTAATTACATAATTATCTCCAAACTCTTTAAGAATTTTTTCTACAGATGAAACAAGAGATTGCCAGCTAGAGTAGGCATCTATTTCAAGCCATGTATATTTGATAAACCGCCACAAAATCTCAATTAAATTCAATTGGGGTGAATAAGTCGGCAATTCAAATATAGTTAAGCCGCGTTCTTTCCATTCTTCAAGTTTATCTAAAATGGCATTGCTAGTATGAATAGAAGCTTGATCTACCACAATAAATGTTGGTCGCTCCACTACAGCAAAAAAAGTATCACTTGCGGGCTATGATTACATCAGAATTAATAGTCTGCTCTGAAACATAAGCATGAAGAGTATTTTGTCGATTCATAATTCCCAAGACATTTAAACGCTTAGTTCTACGACTATCAATTGACAAATATTCACCAATATCTTGCCATCCATAAGGGACACAAGGGATGCCACAAAAACCGGACTCATCCAAATAGTATAAATCAATTTTCCCCTCATCTTCTAGTTGTTTTAATTCTGACAATTTTTGTTTTTTTCCTTGTATTCTATGGGGTTTGGCTTTCCCCCAACACCTCGACGCATCCTATGCCAACTCATATTTTTTTTTTGATTATTCTCTTAATTGTTTCCGTACTTGTATTAATAGACCGTTCTTTTTTAATTTTTTGTACTACTTGCTTTAGTTGTTTTGGTTGCAATTTTACCCAATCTTTGATTTGAGCAGATTCTGCCGAATTAAAGATTTTTTTTCTGCCTCTACCTGGTTTATTGTATAATCCGAGCATTCCCTCATTTTCCCATCGATTCAACCAATTATACATAGTCTTATAACTAATTTTAAATATTTTCAGCAGTTTTTAATTTTTGAAGTTTTGTGAAACCAAAATTAAAAACTGTGCTCTTTGGCGCACTTGATGATGTCTGCTTTCGCGATAGATTCGGTTTAGCAATTTCAACGAAAGTGGATTAATGTCTCGAAGTAAAAACATATAAAACCTCTTTAAATAAAACTTGATATTTTTAGTATATCATATTATTTGATTTGTGTAATTAATTTTGTTTGACTACTTATACGGGGCGGGTGGCGATGGTGGATTTGCTGGCGCGGCGTCCGGTTGATGTTGATGCTTCGACAGCGGCTGTCGATGATATTAATTTGCCGAGTGGTGCATCTCCTGGGGCAATATCTATTGACCCTTGGGATAATTATGCTTACATCACGGACTCAGGGCGGGGTAGCATTTATGTCCTGGATGTCAATCCTGACTCGCCAAGCTATAACGAAGTTGTTCGGACTATCTCAGTTAATGCTACGTCAGGACTGCGCCAGATTGCGGTTAGCAGTGATGGGCGCAAG
>NZ_JAEQCE010000172.1:0-4781 GCF_020738665.1 Microcoleus sp. PH2017_08_TRC_O_A | reverse complement strand
TATTTTTGGGTAAGAAGCTTTCTTACCCTATCTTTTTTGAGGCGATTTGTCTAGAGTTATCTCCCTGTATGCTTTTCAGACGACCTGTCACCCCGTCAGAGCATTATGTTATTATTAGACCTCTTGCAAAATAATTTTCTGATATAATAGAAGGTTTTGCTTTACTTGATTAGACATCTCCCAAAAGCCTGTGAATAACAGGCAGGATGCCTGTTCCACAATTATGGAGATGTCTAATTCAAAACTTCCAATTATAACATATATCTTTTTTGCAAGAGGTCTATTGTAAATAAACTCTAGGATACAAAGTTATGGACAGAATAAATGAAGCAGAACTACTAAGACGATATACTGCTGGGGAGAGGGACTTCAACGGGCTTGATTTGAGCCGAGCTAGATTGAGTGGGGTTAATCTCAGCGGAGTTAATCTTAGTGAAGCAAATCTGGGTAGCGCCGTTCTGGACGAAGCTGATTTAAGTGAAGCCTCTCTGAGAAATGCTTGGTTGAACGGGGCTATCCTTGAGAGGGTCAATCTGAGTGGAGCTAACTTGGAAAGCGCCAACTTGGAAGCGGTTTACATCAGAGATGCCAACTTGAGTAGGGCGAACCTGAGAAATGTTTGGTTTGCCTATGCCTTTGCACAGCGCAGTAACTTTACAGGAGTTAACCTCAGTGGGGCTATACTTCACGAAACCAGCTTGGATAATGCTCTTTTGATTGGCGCTGACCTTCAAGGTGCCGAGTTGGATCAAGCTGGACTCAGTGATGCCAATCTCAGTGGGGCTAATCTCAGTGGGACTATTCTTAAAGAAGCCGACTTTGATAATCGAAGATTGCTTCCTTGCGAAAGCTATTTTCTGCAATACCATTATGCCAGATGGAAGTATTGCGAACAATATTTCTGGGTATGAATGAGGAATATAGCGATCGCAAATGAATTGTAAATCACAAATCATGTATAATAATGAGGACGTAAATCTCAGTAGGAGTTGAGATGTCCCCAAAGAAATCGGCAGAAAAATTTGTGGAGCATGAAGTCCAAGCTTTATGGGAACTCGAAAATTTTATTGCCAGCAATCCCGACCCAAGAGAACTTAAAAGAGCTGCTTCTATCCGCATGTTAATTGAAGGGGTTCGCCGCGAAACTATTCAAAAGATATTGGGAGTATCATCTCCATTTATCAGTAAGTGGAAAATCAATTATGCGTTGCATGGAATTGAAGGGTTGCGCTTAAATCATCAGGGTTCGCGGGGACAACTTAAGCCTGAAGAACGAGCGGAAGTCATCCAATGGTTAACCAATAAAAACCAGTGGGACTTATCCGAATTATCAAATTATATAGCCGAGCGATATCAGATTGAATTTCCATCAAAAACTAGCTACTACCAACTTTTTAATTCAGCGGGAATTAGCTGGAAAAAATCTCAAAAAAAAATCCAAAACGTGATGAAGAACTCGTCAAAAAAAAGCACCAAGAAATCTGTGAAATTCTGGAAGAACACCGCTCAGCTATAGAATCGAGAAAGCTTGTGGTGTATTTGATTGATGAGTGTCATCTATTGTGGGGAGATGTCTGTGGTTATCTTTGGGGAAGGCGCAACGAGAGAATAGAAATACCAGTGGTGAATCAGAGAGAAAAACAAACTTATTATGGCGCAGTAAATTATTTAACAAAACAGTTTGTTCTGCGAGAATATGCAAGGGCAAATTCTGAGAATACAGTGGCTTTCTTAAAAGACTTACAATCTTTAAATCCCGAAGCCAGACATTTGATTATTTGGGATGGAGCCAGCTATCACAAATATAAAGAAATGAAAGCTTACCTAGAAGAAATTAATCAAGGGTCTGAGCGGGCTGAATGGCCTTTAACTTGTGTCCTGTTTGCTCCTAATGCAAGGCAGCAGAATCCAGTCGAAGATATTTGGCTTCATGCCAAGACTTGGGTGAGAAAATTTGGGAATCGGATCGGTTCTTTTTCCTTGCTTAAATGGTTCTTCAATTTTACCATACAGGAACAAAGCTTTGACTTTCCCAAGTTACACAAATTTGGTATTTTTGAACCAACACTCAATGGAACTGCTGCTCGCTCCAACCCTTAATTAATTTACGAATGATTTGCGATCGCTATATTATTTTAGAGAACGCTGATTTAACTGATATTAACTTGAGCAATGCTGAACTCAATGAAGTTTACCTCATGGGTGCTAATCTAACTGGTGCCAACTTGAGTAATGCTTCTTTGTATATTGTGAGTCTTGCCTCTGCTAACTTGGAGCAAGCTATATTCCGCAATACTACTCTTGATGAAGTTAGTTTTGAGCCTCCAAATCCACGATATATAGAAGTTCGTAAATTGCTCGAACAGTACGCTGCTGGGGAGAGAAATTTTGCGGGAATTAAGGTTAATAACACTGCCCTGAGCGGGGTTGACCTAAGTGGAATCAATTTGAGCAAAGCCCACCTTATGACTCTCAATTTGAGCAATGCCAATTTGAGTAATGCTCACTTGCCAGGAGCTAGAATGCTTGGTACTAACCTAAGTGGCGCGAATCTGAGCGGGGCTAATCTAAGAAATGCCGACCTCAGCGGTGCGAATCTGAGAAAAGCTAATCTGAACGATGCCGACTTAAGAGATGCTATTTTGAGTGGTGCTGATTTGACCGAGGCTGACTGCGAGAGAACCAAAACTGAAAATGTTATTTTGGTGGCAACCAACCTGACAGGTGTCAAAGGTTTTGGCAGTGGGATAGGAGCTTTTGTCTGCAAAACCATTGAACCAGGGGGAGAATTCGTAGAGGGACCCGCTTGGATTGAGTAAATAATCCAGTATTATGACTAACATAATTGAAGACACAACTTATGAACAATCAAGAATCGCTTAAACTGAATTATCAACAATGGCTAAAACGCTTGGAGATATCTTCAGAAGAATTACTTAAACTTTACGCCTCTGGAATCAGAGAATTTAAAGGAGTTAGGCTGATTAAAGGTAATCTCAGTGGGGCTAATTTGAGTGGTATTGTTCTCTATCAAGCCTATTTGGAAAAATCCATACTCACAAATACTGACTTCAGTGGTGCTAATCTCGTTGAAGCCCACCTAGAGGGTGCTGACCTACGTGGTGCCAATTTGAGTAAAGTCGATACGCTTGAAGCTTCTTTTCCCAATGCTAACCTGAGCCAGGCTAATCTGAGTGGTGCTATTTTGCCGAGTACCAACTTTTATTGTGCAAATTTAAGTGGTACGACTCTTAGGAATACACAAATGGTTGACTGTGACCTGATCGATACCAACTTTAACCATGCCGATCTTACTGATGCTACAATAGATTATTGTAATCTAACAGGTGCAGACCTAAGATGGGCGATCTTTAATAATACGATTATTAAGGAATCCTGTCTCAGCGAAGTTCAAGTAATTAGCTGGAAGGGAGCTATTTTGATTGATTGCTACTAAGGTGTAAAAACTGTCTGCTTTAGCTGGTTGCGGATTAGTTCCGGCACATGAGACAAAAAGTTGTAATTATAAGTATTTCCATCTAAATTAGCGGCATCTCGAATTCGTCTTTCGAGTTCATTGATCGAAATTAGGTAATCAGTCCACGCAGTACCTACAACACCTTCGTTATTCGGTATATCAACGGTAATAATTCCCGTTTCTGGGGTTATATCGGATATAGTTTGACCAGGTTCCAAAACTACAATAATTTTCCAAGTATGGTCAGGAACACGGATTAACCTATCTTCCTGACCATTTCTTGCTCTGAGAGGCGTATTAAATCCATAGCCACCAGATATAATGTAAAGTTCCCTTCCTTGCCCAAGTACAAGTTCGTTAGAAGCAAAACTTTCCAAAACTGACCATATTCCTCGGTTGAGACCCCGATCTTGTGTAAGTACATTGGTTGTAAAGAAAGTAGCAAATATATCTTTCAAATGTCTATCTCGATCGTCAACAGGTGTCAAGTGACCTCGCTCAGGAATAATTTCATTGATAAGACCTGCATTAATGGTTTCCACTCCTAAATAATCCCAAGGTTGAGCCATACCAAAAGTATTGGGTAGCTCATTATCATCTGCTCTCCAAGGATAAATAGCTCGGTTTACAGGAGAAGGAGGTAAATACCCATTATTTGTTCCAGGTCGAGGCACATTGCCTATCCATGACTGATTCAGTTGCCAGCTTACCCAATTAGGGGCGCGGAAATTGTTGTTATAAGATATAGCGTACTGTGGCTTTTCAATCAAATAGTTGTTGGCATTGTTCGCAGCATCTGGTCTAGCTACTTGTCCATTTAAAGTAGGATTACCAAACATGAGATGAGTGCTCTTAAAGAAAACATCATCAAGATAAACTGTATCATTCCCTTCCAACTCAAACTTAAGCTTAGCTGACTTGCCCCGCAATATTTCAGGTACATCAACATGGAAAGTTTCAAACCCTACATTCCCATAACCAATGCGGTTAGTGTCAGTATCAGCATAGCCTATAGGGTAAGGGATTTCTGCTAAATCACCTGGATTAACTCGACCATCGGCTACTCTTAAGTCAATATTACCTATGGGTTGATAATTTTCATAACCAGGTTCATCGCCTTGGATAGAAACCTTTAACGTGCCACCATTAGGATTAGGAACATGAAGATTAAATCGCAACGCACCCCAGTCAGGCACAACAAACCGATTGTGTGTAATGCTGTCACCAGATGTTAATCTCAGAGCGTAGTTAGGTTGAGCTGGATCGTACCCTACCTCTGGTCTGTAATTGTCGAGACTAGGAA
>NZ_JAEQCE010000171.1:0-3999 GCF_020738665.1 Microcoleus sp. PH2017_08_TRC_O_A | reverse complement strand
TTCCTAGTCTCGACAATTACAGACCAGAGGTAGGGTACGATCCAGCTCAACCTAACTACGCTCTGAGATTAACATCTGGTGACAGCATTACACACAATCAGTTTGTTGTGCCTGACTGGGGTGCGTTGCGATTTAATCTTCATGTTCCTAATCCTAATGGTGGCACGTTAAAGGTTTCTATGAAAGGCGATGAACCTGGTTATGAAAATTATCAACCCATAGGTAACATTGACTTGAGAGTAGCCGATGGTCGAGTCAATCCCGGTGCCTTACCAGAAATAGCTTACCCTATAGGCTATGCTGATACTGACACTAACCGCATTGGTTATGGTAATTTAGGGTTTGAAACTTTCCACGTTGATGTACCTGAAGTATTGCGTGGTAAGTCAGCAAAACTTAAGTTTGAGTTAGAAGGAAATAATACGGTTTATCTGGATGATGTCTTCTTTAAGAGCATTTCTACAAAACTTGGGAATCCAAGCTTTGCCCGGTCTTCTGAAAATACTCACGGTGAAAACTACCTAATTGAGAAGCCACAGTACACGCTTTCATACAATGATGCTACCAAAAGCCCCAATTGGGTGAGTTGGCAACTCAACAAAAGTTGGTTGGGTAATACTCCGCGACCTGGACTAGGTACTAGCCCACCTGGCTATCCTCCCGCAGGTTTTCCAGATGGAACTTATCCAGCGGGGCGAGTAGACTATCCCTGGCTTGGAGATAGCGATCTGCCTAGTAGCTGGGTGCGTACAGAGGGGCCTGATTATCGACTGAACGAGCGCGGGATGGAAAAAGGGCACATGACTCCAGTGGCAGACCGCGATCGCACTAGCAAGGATGTTTACTCTACATTCCTCACGTCAAATATGCTGCCTCAGCATCGTAATAACAATCAAGGCGCATGGAAATTTTTTGAAGACAATATTCGTACCTCCCTTGAAAATTCCAGTGTTGCGAGAGATTATTACATTGTTGCTGGCGGATATGGGTACGATCCAAATCGCGCGATCGGGAACCTAGTCTCAGTAAGCCCAGACGGTCGCACGGTACTCGATCCTGATGGAACTTGGACAGTGAACCCCAAAGGAATTTTGATTCCTGAGTTTACTTGGAAGATTGTCGTGCCTCTGGTCGCAGGTCAGAGTATTGACGACATTACAGCTAACACGGAAGTGGTTGCTATCATGGTGCCTAATCGAGCATCTCTGGTTACTCCAAGAGACTTCCCCCTGCCAGGAGAAACCAATCGCGAAATCACGAACTGGAATAATTGGCGAGATTGGCGCGTGAGTATTGATTACTTGGAAGGATTAACAGGATATAACTTCCTGTCTGAGTTACCTGAGACTATTCAAGATAAAATAGAGGAGAGAGATAACGGATTATTGCCTAGTTAGTACAACGCTGATTCCTACTAATGAAGCGGGTGTACGTCCTGTCTCCGCTTCAGTCCTCAATCTCGTTTGTGAGAGGGGTTCCTCCAGGCATGATAGTGTTTTTCACATAACAACGACGCCACCAATTATGATCGTCAAAAATGGCATCTCTCAGGTTGCAGTCGGAAAAACCTGCTTCATCTAAAATAACTTTTTTGAGGTTAGCACCTTCTAGATCGACGGTGAACATACCAGCTTCTGCCAGCATAGCCCCCTCCAGGTTAACTCGCTTGAGACTAGAATCTTTTGTGGTGGTGTAACAAAGATTAGCCTTACTGAGGTTGGCATTATTCAACTGGACCTGCTCCAAGGTGCTTGAGTTCATATCAGCACCACTGAGGTTAGCACCACTTAGGTTAACATTTTTCAGTCTGGCATCATAGAGTTCAGTACCACTGAGATTGATGCCATTCAAGTTACTCCCTTCTAGATGAACACGTCTCAAATTAATTCCAGAGAAATCCCTCTCTCCACTGGCATATCGTTTGAGTAATTCTTCAGCATCCATAACTTTGATTTTGAATCTGTTTATATCTAATATTAGCCGCTCATCACCCGTCTGCTCATATCAAATTAATTCTTGGCTATGGCAAGCTCACTCGTAATGGTCATTCCTAATACTGCCATCTGGCATAGTTGTATTACACAAAATTGCGCCACTAATTCTGTCAATATTAGCAAACTCTAAATTGATAATAGCTTCACTTAAGTCTACATTTGTTAGGTTAGCTCCCACTAGCCAAGGCTCATAGAATTTGGTATCTCTTAAGCAAGCCCCTGTTAAATTAGCATTGCAAAGAGCGCTCTCTGTCAAATTAGCATTTCTCAAATTAGAACCGCTCAAGTCAATCCCTTCCAACATAGCTTCAGCTATACTTGCCCCGCTGAGGTTAGCTCTACTTAAGTTGGCATAGTCTAAGTCGGTACAATCCAAGATTGCCCCACTTAAGTCAGCTCCACTCAGATCGATTCGACCTAATTGGGCAGAAAATAAATTAGCATTGCTGAGATTTGCCCCCGATAGGTCAGCTTCAGCTAGCTTAGCGCTAGAAAGCTTAGCACTACTTAAGTTAGCACCGCTGAGATTAACAAGCCTCAGATTTGCTCCAGTCAAGTTAGCACCGCTGAGATTGATACCGCTCAAGTCATTTTGACCTGGTTCTAGGTCTTCGACGTATGTCACGTCAGCAACGTTTAAGTTAGCACGACTTAAATCAACTCCAGGGAAATCCCTCTCTCCGGCAGCGTACCTCTCGATCAATTCTTTAGCATCCATAACTCTCCTCCTAAATCTCTATTACGATTATAGATCCTATTGTTAGTAGTTCTCCATAGGATAGGTGGCTGGTTTCACGATCTGATTCGATCGCAACCGTCATTACAGATACTCCCATCTGGCATAATAGTGCGACAAAAAATAGCCCCTCCTCTCTCAATAAGATGCGGGCTAACAGGCTTAACGGCAGCATATCTTAGGTAGGGATCGAAGATGTATATATCATCAAGATAAGCATCTTTAGCATCTCTAAAATCAGCATTGGTCAAGTTAGTACCATCAAAATAAACTTCATTCATATTGGTATTTATGAATATACTTCTCGATAGGTTAGCGTAGAGAAGGCGGACATTAGAAAGGCAAGTACCATTAAAATTTGCATTTGTTATATTGGTACACATTAAATTGATTTCACTTAAGTTAGCCTCGATCATATTCACAGCAGTCAAGTTGGCATTTTCCAAAACAATATCCCTTAAATCAATACCCTCTAAATTTGCACCGCTCAAATTGATGTGTATCAGCCCACTTTCTTCAATATAAGAATTGCTCAAATTAATACCACTCAAATTGGCATTACATAGATCAACCCTTCTCAAGTCAACCCCAGCAAAGTCTCTTTCTCCACTGGCATACCGTTCGAGCAATTCTTCAGCGTTCATAAATTATCTATTTAATTAGTTTGACTTCTGAATTATAGTACAATCATCCTCTGACCTGACTCCGACTTTTCAATGGCAGTTTGATCCTGGTTGGGAGGATGTGAAAGAAGTTAATCTTTTTGTCAGTACGTTTGATAAAGGGGAGGGTTTGTTGCCTTGGGATAAGGTTGTCAATTTATCAGATTCGGCACTCCTTCCCGGATTCTCGGAAACACAAAAGCGTCAACTTCTTTCCAAGCCTTGGAACGGTTATGACGATTTCAATCCCAACCGAATTCTGACAGCGACTTGGAAGAAAGATACTGGTAAGTGGTACGGTCATGACGGGATTACGCCTCTTAACCAACCTTTAAATGACCCCGCAAATACTAGCACTAACTTCACGCTACCGAGGAGTCTTACTGCGGGGCAGAACTACAATTTTGCTGTTGAAGCTGTGAGTAATAGCGGCGCTGTGACCAAAGATTTGGGGCAGTTTAAAACCCTACCTCCTGATAGCAACAGTCCTTTCAGCAGCGTGAGCGTATTGACTCATGGTTTTACACTTTTGCCTAACCAATCTGGGATTCCTGATTCCTTTTTCCAAATGGCAAATAAAATTGCCACTGTTAGCGGCAATACACCG
>NZ_JAEQCE010000022.1:120500-121203 GCF_020738665.1 Microcoleus sp. PH2017_08_TRC_O_A | reverse complement strand
GTCAATTGTGAAGTCAATTATCGAACAAGGAGGAGATTACGTAATCACCTTAAAAAAGAACCAGCCATCTCTGTATGCCAGAGTAGAAGAGTTATTTAAACAAGCACTTGCACAAGGATTTTCGGGATTTACACATACAGCTTATTCGACCAAGACAGAAAGTAATCATGGTCGCTCAGAAATCCGACATCATTTAATGTTAAGTGACATCAAAGAGCTGATAGATCCGGACAATCAATGGGAGAAACTTCATAGTATAGGCATGATAGAATCCGTGAGAATAGTGAAGGGAAAAACAAGTATTGAAACTCGTTATTACATTAGTAGTTCACCAAATAACGCTCAAAAATTTGGTGAATCAGTTCGCAGCCATTGGGGAGTTGAAAATCGTTTACATTGGGTGTTAGATGTGGCTTTTCGTGAAGATGATTGTCGGATTAGAAAAGATAATGCTCCGCAAAACTTTGCTATCCTTAGACATATTTCTCTCAATCTTTTAAGTCAAGAAAAAACCTCAAAAACCGGAGCAAAAAACAAGCGACTTCGAGCTGGGTGGGATGATGATTATTTGACTAAAATCCTCGCTGTTGCAGTCAACTAAATTCTTTGTTTCTAAGTCATTACTAGCTATTATACAACTTGTAAACAGTGGCTGTAATATTTTTATTGTCTCAAAATTAGCAGAAACCTAAAAATCACCATT